>CALCTA010000068.1 GCA_937893945.1 uncultured Clostridia bacterium
CGGAGAGAGAGGGATTCGAACCCTCGGAACGGTATTAGCGTTCACACGATTTCCAGTCGTGCGCCTTAGACCAGCTCAGCCATCTCTCCACATCGACTTGACTATTATAACATAAGAAAAAGTAAAAATCAAGTCTTTTTTTAAAAAAATTAAAAAAATTTCTGAATTACTTCTATTTTGTTGACTTTCGTTGCTGGTTATAGTATAATGTATTCGTAATAAAAATGACTATTGGAGGTTATTTATGCTTTCTGTAAGATTTTGCGCTCTTCCCGAAGAGCTTGTATATCCCGTAGGCGAGCTTTGCCGCAGTCTTGACATTACCGTCAGCGACGACGCGCCCGTTACCGTAACAGTGCGCGAGAGCGACTCTATCTCTCTTTCGGGTAGTAAGGATAATATCCTGCTTACATACGGCAAGAGAAACGAGCTCTACCGAGCTATATCCTTTATCCCCGAGTTTATCCGCGAGGGTAAGACGATAGAGGAGACCGACCGCTACGATATGCTCTGCTATATGGCGGATATGTCCCGTAACGCCGTTTTCAGCATTGAAGGCGCAAAGAGAATGATAAGATATATGGCAACTATGGGCTACAACTCATTGATGCTCTACACCGAGGATACCTACGAGATACCCGAGTACCGCTACTTCGGACACATGCGCGGAAGATTTTCCAAGGCTGAGCTTAAGGAGATAGACGATTACGCTTACGCTTTCGGCATTGAGGTCATCCCCTGCATCCAGACGCTCGCGCATCTTGCTACCGCTACCCGTTGGCCCGACTTTGCGGGATACATAGACATTGACGACGTTCTTATGGTAGGCGACGAGCGTACCTACAAGTTTGTTGACGCCGCTATCTCGGTCTGCCGCGAGTGCTTCCGTTCGGGACGTGTAAATCTGGGTATGGACGAGGCGTGGAGAATAGGCAGAGGCACGTACCTTGACAAGAACGGTCAGGTACCGCGCTCCGATATTCTTTGCGAGCATCTGAACAGAGTAGTCGAGATATGCAGGAAGCACGACATCGCGCCTATGATATGGAGCGATATGTTCTTCCGCGTGCTCTTTGGCGGAGTTTACCGTGTAAGAGAGGGAGAGATACCTCAGGAGATAATCGACAAGGTCCCCGAGGGACTTACGCTTATTTATTGGGACTACTACTCCCGCGACAGACAGATAGTTGAGCACATGCTTGACTGCCACAAGAAATTCCCGAACCCCATCTCCTTTGCGGGCGGCGCTTGGAAGTGGAGCGGCTTTGGCGCTCACAACCGCTTCTCGCTCATATCCTCCGAGCTTCAGCTTGACGTATGCGCGGAGAAGGGCGTTGACAATATGATAGTTACAGGCTGGGGCGACAACGGCGGCGAGGCTTCGCAGTTCTCGAGCCTTACGAGCCTGCTTTACTACGCTGAGCGCAAGTACCGTGCGCGCGAGGAGATAACTCTTGAGTATCTCAACAAGCGTTCGTCGGATTGCTTTGGCGCTACCTTTGACGAGCTTCTCGGCTTTGACCTGCCCGATATGCTTCCTCTTTGCGAGCCCGCAAGCTGCGACCACCCGAAGAACCCCTGTAAGTATCTTCTTTACAACGATTGCCTTGAGGGACTCGTTGACAAGCATCTTGACGAGGCGACCGCCGCTGACGCGTACAGAAGAAACGCGCAGAAGGCAAGAGAGCTTGCTTTAAACAAGAACTTCGGCTATGCCTTTGACACTATCGCGAAGCTTTGCGAATTCCTCTCGCACAAGTGCGACCTCGGACTTCGTCTGCGCCGCGCGTACAAGGCGGACGACAAGGCAACGCTTGCCGCTATTGCAGAAGAGCTTGACACTATGGTGCCTCTGTTTGATGAGTTTGTTGACGCTTTCCGCAAGCAGTGGAACAAGGAGAACAAGCCCTTTGGTCTTTCCTCTAACGAGCTTCGCTTCGGCGGTGTGAGAATAAGACTTATTTCGACGGCTATGCGCATCCGCGAGTATCTTGACGGTGAGGTTGAGTCTATTCCTGAGCTTGAGGAAGAGAGACTCTCTTACGACGGTTCTGCGCCCGCAGAGGGACAGTCTCCCTATCTCTGCTTGCATAATATCCGCGGCGTAGCAACTCCCGGACTTATGCTTTGATAAAAGTAAAAAGCAGGGGCAATAATCGTTATATCATTGGTAGAAAACCGATTTCACAACGTAGGGCGGGGGCTTGCTCCCGCCGCAACATAAAATTTAAGTTAATAAGACGGTGGGAGTAAACCCCCGTCCTACAAAAACAAGGGTTATGGGTTTTGCCCTGTGCCCTTGTAATACAAAGGCGAAACTTGCGCGACAAAAGAGAACGATAAATAAGAATTTGACAAGGTAATCAATATGAACATTGAATATAAAGACATCCATAATTTTGATTGTGATGATTTGGAAAGGTTGTTTCTTTCGGTTGAATGGTCATCAGGACATTTTCCCGACAAGCTTGCAATTGCAATGAAAAATTTTAACACAGTATATTCTGCTTGGGATGGAACTAAGCTTGTTGGAATGATATGTGTTATGGATGATGGAATAATGAATGCCTATGTTCATTATCTTCTTGTTGACCCTGATTATCACGGAAAAACAATCGGCAGAACACTTGTAAATAGGGTAAAAGAGAAGTATAAGGATTATATGCGAATTGTGGTTGTTGCCTATGATGATGAAATCCACTTTTATGAAGCCTGTGGTTTTGAAAAGAGTAAAAATGCTTCTCCTATGTTTATAACTTCCTTGTGGACATAATACTGTTAAAATCCAATTTATCGAACAAAATAAAACGAACGCCGACAGACCTGAAAAAGCTGTCGGCGTTAATTATTGGCTTAATTCGGAACATTTTTTATCCGTAGGGGAGACCTGCGGTCTCCCGCGGGCGAACACAGTTCGCCCCTACCGTAATCAGGGGAAGCTCTTGTGATTTCTCCGCTAAAGACATCGCCACTTTCGCAAGTGCTTTTTGTTTATTCCTTGGCAAGCTCCTCAAGCAAGATCGCTTCAAGAAGCTTGGGGTTGGCAAGTCCGCGGCTATCTGCCATAGCCTTGCCGATAAGCGCGCGCAGGGCGGCTATTTTGCCGTTTTTGTAGTCGTTTACTGACTTTTGGTTGTTCTCGATAGCGCTCCTTGCGAGTGCGAGAAGCTCCTCACGTGAATTTATCTGCCAAAGTCCCTCGCTCTCGGCAATGTCCGAGGGTGAGCGTGGCTCTTTGCCTTCTGCATTGTCGTTCCACAGTCTTGTCAGAAGCTTCTTTGCCGTCGAGCTGTTGATACGCTCGCTATGGGAAAGCTCGCTAAGCTCACGGAAATGCGCGTGCGAGATCGGGCAGAAAAATTCCTCGCCTGTCGAGAGGCGAAGCGCCTCGGAGATGAGCAGATTTGCGAGCGTCTTGACGCAAGAGCAGTCCTCTGCCGCCGCTTCAAAATAGTCCGAGAGAGCAAGATCTGACGAGAGCAGGGCGCTGTCGTATGCCGAAAGTCCTAAGCTCTCCTCGTAATTCTTCTTGCGGCTATCGGGAAGCTCGGGTATCTCGTTCCTCAGTCGCTCGATGTCGCGCTCGGTCAGTATGATATCGTGCAGGTCTGCCTCGGCAAGAAAGCGGTAATCATCGGCGCTCTCCTTAGAGCGCATTATCTCGCATCTGCCGCTTTCTGTGTTGTAGCGCAGAGTTTCTCGCTTGACCTTGCCGCCACCATCAAGTATGGCGCATTGCCGCTCAAACTCCTGCTCTATCGCCTTTGCAACAAAGGCAAAGGAATTTATATTCTTTATCTCGGTGCGCTCCCCAAGAGTTTCGCTACCGATAGGCGCGACAGATAGATTTACGTCGCAACGAAGCTCTCCCTCGTTCATTCTGCACTCGGATATTCCCGTGCAAACGATTATGTTGCGGAGCTTTTTGAGAAACTCACGCGCCTCGCTCGCCGAGTGTATATGCGGCTCGGTAACAATCTCAATGAGCGGTCTGCCGCATCTGTTGAAGTCGATCAGCGTTTCGCGTCCATCGTGCATCAGCTTGCCCGCGTCCTCCTCAATGTGTATCCTCGTGATGCCTACGCGCATATCCTTGCCGTCAGAGGAAAGGTCGATATATCCGCCGTAGCAGAGCGGACGGTCAAACTGAGATATCTGATAAGCCTTTGGCAGATCGGGATAGAAATAATTCTTTCTGTCAAGCCCTGAGCGGCGAGAGATATTACAATTCGTGGCGATCCCCGCCTTGACTGCATACTCAACTGCTTTGCGGTTGAGCGTTGGCAGAGCGCCGGGAAGTCCCATACAAACAGGGCATATCTGTGTATTTGGGGGTGCGTTCCGCGTCGTCGGGCAGGAGCAGAATATCTTACTCTTTGTTTTAAGCTCAATATGCACCTCAAGTCCTACGGTCATTATATACTTGCTCATTCCCGTACCCCCCGTCTGTCAAGGGCACTCTCAAGCAGATGAGCGACAGAGAATAATCTGTCCTCGCTAAAGGCTTTACCCATAAGCTGAATGCCCACGGGGAGCTTACCGTCTCTGTGATAGGGCAGAGAGAGGGCAGGGAGACCCGCGAGAGCGGCGAGAGTGCAGAGAAGATCGTCCTTGCAATAGAGGGCGTTTTTCTTTACTCCCGCGCGGTAGGCGTGAGTTGATGCGGTGGGCAGAAGCAGAAGGTCGCATCTTGACAAAACCGCAGAAAGCTCGGCTATTATCTGCTTTCGCATAGCGACTGCTCTGCCGTATATCTTCTCTCGGTTTTCTCCCGAGAGAGCAAAATTTCCAAATAGGATGCGGCGCTTGACCTCCTCACCAAAGCCTGCGGAACGGCTCTTTTCGTAAAGCTCCTCTATAGAGCTACAGGGCTCTGCTCTGTAGCCGTAGCGCACTCCGTCAAAGCGGGAGAGATTTGACGCTGCTTCAGCGGAGCTGAAGGTGTAATAGACCGCGTAGGCGGCATAGAGATGGGGCAGAGATATCTCTGTTATCTTTGCGCCGAGCGAGCGGAGCGTGTCGGTAGCGACCTGCATCGCTTCAAGCACTCCCTCCGAGAGCCCCTCACCGATCGCCTCGCGCACGATACCTATTCTCATTCCTCTGATGTCCTTGCCGATAAGTGCCGTAAGGTCGCCCGTAGGGAAGGGGCGCGAGGTAGCGTCGCGACTGTCCTTGCCGACTGTCGCGTTCATTATATCGGCACAATCCCGAGTGCTTCTTGCAAGTATTCCCACAGTATCAAGCGAGGGGGAAAATCCGACAAGTCCGTAGCGCGAGAGCGCCGAATATGTCGGGCGAAGTCCTACTATGCCGCAGAATGCGGCAGGCTGTCGCACAGAGCCGCCCGTGTCCGAGCCGAGCGCGAAGCTGCAAAGATCAGCCGCCACGGCTGCGGCACTTCCGTAACTCTGTTTTCGTCCAAGGGATTTTTCGTTCTTCCGTTTGCCGAGGTCTCGGTGTCTGTTCCCATAGCGAATTCGTCGAGATTAGTCTTGCCGAGAAGCACACAGCCGCTCTCTCCAAGGCGGCTTATTACTGTCGCGTCAAAGGGAGAGATATAGCCGTCGAGTATATGAGAGCCGCATCTGAGCGGAAGTCCCGCTACGGCGATATTGTCCTTTGCCGCGTAGGGAATACCGTCAAGCGCCGAGAGAGCCTCGCCTTTTCGGCGGCGCTCGTCTGATGCTTTAGCCGCCGCTATCGCGCGGTCGTGGCAAACGCTGACGTATGCGTTGATGCTCGGTTCTTTTTCGTCTATGCGCTCAAGATAGGCGCGCGTCAGCTCCTCGGAGCTGTATTCAAACGCCTCGAGCGAGCGCTTGTGCTCGTCAAGCGAGCGAAATATCAGATCATTCATCAGCGCCCTCCTTACCATCACCTACCACAAGGGGAACGGCAACGAGGCTTTCGTGAAGCGACGGCGAGAGCGCAAGGATATCACTCGCTAAGCCGCACTCGGCAGGAGCATCCTCGCGAAGCCCGTCAAGTGAGAGAGCCTCTCTCTCGTGCTCGGCGCTAACGTCAGAGAGCAGAGAGGAAACGTAGGTCGCCATTGTCGCTATATCGCAAGAAAAGCTCTCCTTCTCGGTGTCGCTAAGAGAGAGCCTTGCAAGATCAGAGAGCCTTTCAATATTTATATCTTCTTTTGTGTATATCTTCTTTTCCATACGTCTCCTCAGTTTATTCCTGCGGTCAGGCGAATGAGAAGCGAGCGGTTGTCGGGCTGCTCCTTGGCATTCAGCGCCGCGCGGTTGCGCCTTATCTCACCGCACCTCTCGCACCTGTGTATGATAACGAAGCCGCGCTTTGCGTCGGGCTCGCTTCTTATCGGGCGCATAAGACCGCCGCACTCGTTGGCGCGGTCTCCCGGGTTGATATCAACGTGGAGCGACCACAGACAAAAGGGGCAGTGATTGCGCGAGCTGCTTCCCATAGGAAGCACCTCTTTGCCGCAATTTCCGCATATAAAGCCTGAATCGTTTTTAGTAAATCTTTTCTGTTCCATATATTCCTCAGTTGCTAAGAGCCTTTTTATCCTTGGACGAGAGATCGACCGGATAGTTTCTGCGCTGATGGTAATAGAGATTGAGCGCGCCGTAGGGGGCTTCCTCGTAGTTAAGGTCTCCGTTGTAGTAGAACTCGGCGTGGACGGCTATGAGAAGTCCGTCGTCCATAAGCTGCTTTATATCTACCTCTTCCTCGGCATCGTCAAAGTCAAAGGAATAGCGGTAGAAGCTGTGCAGAGTGGTGCGCTCGCACGTCTCTTTTGAGGGCAGGCAACGGATCTTCTTAAGGCCCTCGGAGTTTACGTCCTCGTTATCGTCGGGATTGTCGGGCGTGAGGTCGATATATAGCACGAGGCTTACGTCAAAGAGATCCTCGTCTCTGCTCGGAATCTCGGGAAGTGAATAATCCTCTGCCATTCTGCGAACCGTGCTGTTGTTGTATCTGAAAACTATCTGCGCCTCGTTTATCTCGGGGATAAATACCGCCTCGGGAACGGCAAAATAACCCTCGTTATATTCCGCACGGGTGATATCGTCGTATTTCTGTTCAAATATATAAAGCTCGTCGCCCTTCTGCTCGTACGCGAGCTTGAGCTCGTCGGTCGGAAGCAGTGTTTTTATCTCCGTAGGAGTTCCGCCCGCGAATATGCGCCATACCATAAATACGCACACTGCGACTACCAGACAAACAAGCAAAAATTTAAGTACTCTGCCAAAGCGTTTAATTGCTACCCAGACTCTTGACATAAGGCTTCCTTTCGTATATAATAATAACGTAATAATTATATCACTAATTTTGCAGGATTTCAAGTATTCTTTATAAACTATTTGTGTCTAAAGGAGTAAAGAATGAAGATATACGAGTACGTGCCTCAAAAAAGCACGAGACGGGCGACGGGAATTATCATAATACTCGCGTCCGCGGGTCTTGGGCTTTTCCTTTTGCCGTCTCTTGTGAGGGATATGCCGTTTGGGTGGATATCGCAGATGCTTGGCGTGGTGTGTGTTACCGCGATGATATTCGTCATAGCAAAGAGCTTGGTAAAGACCTTTGTTTACGCTATTATCGAGAACGGCGAGCGAGGACTTGATCTTACCGTTTCAGAGATAGAAAACGGCGGAAAGGGGCAGACGACGGTCTGCAGAATATCGCTCGGCAATATTACCGAGGCGTATATGCTCTATCCCGAAAGAGCGGGCGACGCAAGTAAGATACGTGAGCTTACCGAGCGCGCAAAGCGTGAGCAGAGAAAAAGATTCAGCTATTGCTACGATGTAAACCCCTCGCCTACCTGCCTTCTCTTTTTAGAGGAGTGCGGCGAGCCGCTGCTTATAAAAATATCCCCCGACGAGCAGCTTTTCTCATATATTGAGAAATTCTCACAGAAGAACGAAAACAAATAAAATATAAAAGCCTTGCCGTGAGCAAGGAGAAGAAAGGAAAATATTATGGCTTTTTTTGAAATGCACTACAGCTCCCGTACACTTGCGATGCAGGTGGCAGTAAACGTTATCATTCCCGACAGAAAGACTGCCTACGGGGAGGAGGACAAGCCCTACAAGACTCTCTATCTGCTTCACGGACTCTCTGATGATTACAGCATCTGGATGCGCCGTACCTCTATCGAGAGATACGCTACCGAACACGGCATCGCGGTAGTAATGCCGAGCGTTACGAGAAGCTGGTACTCAAATACCGCTTACGGAGCAAAGTATTTCAGCTTTGTTGCCGAGGAGCTTCCCGCACTCTGCCGCAGCTACTTCAAGGGTATGTCCGACGCGCGCGAGGATAACTTTATCGCAGGACTTTCTATGGGCGGCTATGGCGCACTCAAGGCGGCACTTACCTACCCCGAGCGCTTTGGCGGATGTGCTTCTCTCTCGGGAGCTATGGGCTTCCCCCACCATTCGAGCAGACCGATGAATGCCGAGTGGAAGGGCAATTTCGGATTTGAGATGGAGAACTTCTCAGAGATCGCGGGTACTGAGAACGACGTACATTTCCTTGCTAAAGAAGCTCTTGCAAAGGGCGCTGAGATGCCGAAGATCTATCTCTGGTGCGGCACTGAGGATTTTCTGCTTAAGGACAACAGAGATTACAGAGATCTCCTTACAGAGCTTGGAATAGAGCATCTTTACGAGGAGTCCGAGGGCGACCACTCTTGGAAGTGGTGGGATCTCCACATCCAGTCAGCGCTCAATTATCTGCTTGATAAGTAAGATAAAGAAAAAACAGACCTTCTTTGGTGCACCTGCGATAAAGCAGGTTTATATGTCAAATAATGAACCGCCGAAAGTGATTAAAGATTACTTTCGGCGGTTTTGTTATTTTTTATAGATGATTTGATCACAAGTCAAATTAGCAGAAGCTACGTTTCCTGCACATTCAATTGTTTTCGCTTGAAGTTTATAGCAATCGGTTATATTGTTACAAATGACCTTCTGTGCATTCAGTTCGTTTACGTCAATATTTCCTTCACTCTTTACATCCCCGTTAATTGTGCTGCTTTTTATAGTTTGATGGCACACCACATCTCCGTTAATGGAACTGTCAGATATGACATGTCCGTAAATCTCCACCTTGAAATACTGTGTTCTATCGTTACAATCGTGAGGAAAGGCAATTTCAATAGGGGGCTCGTCCGGTGAAAAAGTAGACGAAACCTTTAATACTTTTGTACCTCTCATCTGCACCACCCGTATGACGTTATCATCTTTCATAAAGGATTGAAGCTCTGAACAGGCTGTAAGATCATCCGAAAACAATGCATCAATGGAAACGCCAAACAAATTCGCAATTTGGGGTAGCAATGCAATATCGGGCGTATTAGCATTATTTTCCCACTTTGAAACTGCTTGATAAGAAACACCTAATTTTTCCGCAACTTGATCTTGCGTTAGATTATTTTTCTGCCTTAATTGTTTTATGTTATTACCGATATTCATTGTCTCTACCTCCTTTATTGTAATATTATTATACCATCTTCTAAGAATTTTTTCAATAGAGCATATCTCTTGTTTCTCAACCGTTGCTTGAGTTTGCTTTGCTTTTGTGTCCACAAAAGCAGTGCTTGTCAGGAAAATTGACGGACATTCGAGACACACAAACCAAG
>CALCTA010000069.1 GCA_937893945.1 uncultured Clostridia bacterium
GGAGCATTCCATATGCTCCCGAAACGGAACGGGCGGATATGGAATCCGCCCCTACTTTATGCAAAAAGCAGACGGAGAAGATCTCCGTCTGCTTTTTATTAATGTTAAATTTATCAAAGAGTACCAAAAAGTCGATCACCTGCGTCGCCAAGACCGGGAACGATATATCCGCGCTCGTTGAGACGCTCGTCCATATGCGCGCAGTAGATATCGATGTCAGGGTGAGCTTCTTTGAGAGCCTTCATTCCCTCAGGAGCGGCGATCATACACATAAACTTGATCTTTTTGCCGCCGTGAGCCTTGATGAAGTTGATCGCGGAAACGGCAGAGCCGCCCGTTGCGAGCATGGGATCAAGCACGATTATCTGTCTCTCGTCAATTCTCGGGGGGAGCTTGCAGTAGTACTCGTGGGGCTCAAGGGTAGCTTCGTCGCGGTAAAGACCGATGTGTCCGACAGCGGCGTTGGGAACCATGTTGAGCAGGCCGTTTACCATACCGAGTCCTGCGCGGAGGATCGGAACGACTGCGATATCATCGCCTGCGAGCATATTGCACTTAGTTGCTGTAATAGGCGTTTCAACCTCAACCTCGGTCAAGGGAAGGTCGCGGAGCGCCTCGTAGCACATAAACATAGTGATCTCGTCAACGAGCTCGCGGAATTCCTTTCTTGTGGTATTCTTAGAGCGAAGGATCGCTATTTTATGCTGAATAAGGGGATGGTCAAAAACAGTTACGTTACTCATTGTTTTTCCTTTCTGTCAGTCGGTTTCCTTTGCGCTCTTGAGCATAAGGTTGGTAAGGATACCGAGGATAAGTGCGCAAGCGGTGGTGGTTATAGTAACCTGACCAAAGGTAAGTATGAGTCCGCCTACGCCTGTGATGAGAATTACCGAAACGGTAAAGAGATTCTTGTTCTGGGAAAGATCTACCTTCTGTACCATCTTAAGTCCCGAAACTGCGATGAAGCCGTAGAGCGCTACGCAGATACCGCCCATTACGCAAGAGGGGATAGAGTTAACGAATGCAACGAAGGGAGCGAGGAAGGAGATAAGGATAGCACCTACTGCGGTGTAGATGATAGTCCATACAGATGCGTTTCCGCTGATAGCTACGCAGCCTACAGACTCACCGTAGGTTGTGTTGGGGCATCCGCCAAAGAATGCGCCTGCGATAGAGCCGATACCGTCGCCAAGAAGTGTGTTGGAGAGGCCGGGCTCCTCAAGAAGATCCTTCTCGATAATAGTGGAGAGATTCTTGTGGTCAGCGATATGCTCAGCGAAAACAACGAATGCAACGGGAGCATACGCGATAACTACTGTAAGAAGGTAGGAAAGGCTGAAGTCCTTGAAGCCGCCGAAAGCGTTGATGAAGGTGAACTTGTGGGGATCAACGTCAAGGAATGTGTGCAGACCGATGCCGCCTTCCCAGAGAGAAGTGATCGCGGAGAAGTTGATCACCTTGAGTGCGTCAAGGTTAGCTGCCATACCGATAAAGGTGAAGATAGCGGCTACTGCATATCCCGCGAGAACACCGATGATGAAGGGGATAAGGCGGATCTTCTTGTTACCGTACGCGGATGCGATCATAGTTACGGCGAGCGTAACGAGAGCGCAGATAAGGCAAACGTATGGAGAAGCAACGCCTGTGCCGCTCTTGGTCATATCGCCAACAGCGTTCTTAGCGAGCGAAAGACCGATGATAGTTACTGTCGGGCCGATAACGACGGTAGGCATGATCTTGTTGATCCACGCTACGCCGCAAAGCTTAACGATAAGAGCAATGATAACGTAAACGAGGCCTGCAACAGCCGCACCGATGATAAGTCCGAGGTAGCCAAGTCCAATGGTAGCCGCACCTGCGAAGGCAGCGGTCATAGAACCGATGAATGCAAAGGATGAGCCAAGGAAAACAGGGCTTTTTCTGCGGGTGAACAAGAGATAAACGAGAGTTCCCACGCCTGCGCCAAAGAGAGCGGCAGCCGAGGACATAGCGGGCGATTCGTTGCCCATGTTAACCATATTGGAATTGATGATTACAGGAACTACCAGAGTTGCCGCCATAATAGCAAGGAGCTGCTGAATGGCGAAGACTACGGTGTTCCAATAGCCCATCTGCTTGGGCTTTGCGTCCACGTTGTAGATCAGCTTCATAGAAAAACCTCCGCAAAATAAATATTATTGCAAAGAGTCGTATCTATCTCGGCAGGGCATAAAAAATCTGACGGACGGGGAACGTCGCGTCAGGAAAAGAAGAGATAGAGATAGGAAGGGATAGTAAGGGCAGAGAAGCATTCACTTGCTTTAAGAAACGCCCTTTCCTTCATAGTGTTAGCCCTCCTGAAGAGTTTTATACCAAGCAGAGACAAAGACGAGGTCTTCGCGCTCTTAATAGATATTTTACCACACCGCACCTGCTATGTCAAGGTGTAAAATTCAACAAAATACGACCTGCTCTATTGGTTACTTTTTTAGGAAAGGAAGCGCGGAAAAATTATGGGAAATAAAATATTTTTCTTCCCTTTTTGAGCTTAATATGTTATAATAGATATGAAGAAAATAAAAGAAGGATTTTAAGGGTAATATTTATGTTTGAAAAGATAATTGAGCTTATAGAAAAGTATGATAAGATAATCATACACCGACATCAGAAGCCTGACGGAGACGCGCTCGGAAGTCAGCTCGGACTTCTCGGCATCATCCGCGACAGCTATCCCGAAAAGAAGGTATATGCGGTAGGAGATATGACTCCCCGTTACGCATTTATGGCGGAGTCTCCGATGGACGAGCTTGAGGACGCGGAATACGAGGGTGCGCTCGCTATCATTCTCGACACCTCGGCAAAGGAGCTTATAAGCGACGGCAGATACACTTTGGCGGCGGCAACGGCAAGGCTTGACCATCACCTTTTCGTAGAGAAGATAGCCGACGAGGAGGTTACAGACTCGTCCTTTGAAAGCTGCTGCGGTCTCGTAGCGGCTATGGCTATGGAGGCAGGCCTCTCTGTCTCGGCTTCCTCGGCAAAGGCGCTCTATACGGGCATGATAACCGACTCGGGCAGATTCCGCTACAGCTCCACCTCGGCAAACACCTTCAGAGTTGCCGCGTTCCTTATAGAAAAGGGCTTTGATACTGCGGATATATACAGAAATCTTTATTCCGACGAGCTGTTCTTTATTCAGCTTCGCGCGAAGTTCGTGCTTCGCATAAAGGTTACGCCCGACAGAGTGGGATATATCTATACGACCAAAGAGGAAGCGGCAGAGTACGGAGCGGACAGCTTCACGCTCTCTCGCGGAATGGTAAACGTGATGTCAGAGGTCAAGGGAATTGACAGCTGGGTAAACTTTACCGAGACCGAGAACGGCGTTCTTTGCGAGATACGCTCCTCGCTCTACAACATCAATCCGATAGCCGTAAAATACGGCGGCGGCGGACATCAGATGGCGAGCGGCGCGACGCTTCGCGACAGAGACGAGGCAATGAGCTTGCTTGAAGACCTTAACGCACTCGGACGAGAGGGAGGACAGATATGAAGAACTACGAGCTTATGAAGGCTATACTTGAGAAGATAAAGGGCTATCAGCGTATAATCATCTTCCGCCACTACCGCCCCGACGGTGATGCGGTAGGCTCTACAAAGGGATTGCAGAGAATTCTTCAGCTTAGCTTTCCCGAAAAGGAGATATATCTCCAGAACAGTGATTTTTGCGACTATATGGCGTTCTTGGGCAAGGAGGACGAGCCTATAGAGGATTCTCTTTATGAGAGCGCGCTCGGAATAGTAGTCGATACGGGTACTGCCGACAGAGCGTCCAACAAGAAATTCTCGCTCTGCCGAGAGCTTATTAAGATAGATCACCACATCGACATCAAGCCCTACGGAGATATCTCCTGGGTAGAGGAGGAGCGCTCCTCGTCCTGCGAGATGATAGCGCAGTTCTACGATACCTTCAAGGACGAGCTTGTTCTCGACAAAGAGGGTGCGACCTATATCTATACGGGTATGGTAACAGACTCGGGCAGATTCCGCTACCGCTCGGTATCGGGCGAGACCTTGCGCCTTGCGGGAATGTTGCTTGATTTCGGCATAGACACCGATAAGCTCTACGCTAATCTCTATCTTGACGAGTATAACGCGCTTAAATTCAAGGCGTACGTATATAATAATATGAAGATGACCGATAACGGAGTGGTCTATATCTACGTTGACAGAAGGATGCAGAAGCGCTTTGGACTGACGAGCGAGCAGGCGAGCAACGTGATCTCCTCGCTTGATTCTATCAGAGGAAGCCTTATCTGGCTTGCATTTATAGACGGTAAAAAGGGTGATAACGCTATCAGAGTAAGACTTCGCTCGAGATTCGTTACCGTCAACACGCTTGCCGAGAAATATGGCGGCGGCGGACACGATTGCGCCGCAGGCGCGACTGTGCATTCAAAGAAGGAGATGAAGGTGC
>CALCTA010000070.1 GCA_937893945.1 uncultured Clostridia bacterium
CTTTTCATCCTCCTTTTATTTTGATCGTATGGCTTTCTATAAACTCCCTTGGACAGTCGGGGACGCCGGTCCTAAAGGGCGATTCACCAAGAGCCTCTACGGGTCTGCTATTGCTTTTTTAAATTTTATACTGCTCGAGCAGCTTTGCTCTGTAGCTCTCGACGTCGTTTATCTCTTTTGCTTTCTTCAGGGTATATTGAGACATTTTCTCGCGGAGAGATGCGTCGCTGATTATTCTGAACAGCTTCTCGGCTATCTCGCCGTCGTCGTCCGAAAGATATCCGTTCTCGCCGTCATCTATCAGCACCTTAAGTCCGTCAACAGGTGTGCTTACTATCGGCACTCCGAGCCCCATCGCCTCAAGCGCGCACATCGGCGTACCCTCCCAGCGAGACACCATTACCATTGCGCGTGCGCTGTAAAGTATCTTCAAGGGGTTACTCTGAAATCCGAGGAAGTCCACGTTTGCTTCAAGTCCGTACTCTCGGCAAAGCGCGCGTGTCTCGTCCTCAAGGTCTCCGCTACCGACGACCGCTATCTTCACGTCGCTCTTAAGCTCTCTCAATTTTGATGCTACCGCCATAAGCCTTTGCGGATTTTTCTGCTCGGTAAGCCTGCCGACGTAAGCAACGTCGTAGGAATACTCCGCTGTATCCTTCTGCATCTTCTTGTAAAGCGCGTCGATGCTGATTATATTGTACAGCACCTCGCTCTTGTGAGAGACGCTCTTTCTGAAGGCGTAGTCGTTCATCGCGCTCTCGGACACCCAGAAGATGTGCTTTGCCTTCTTTGCGGCGTAAAGATACGCCACCGATTTGGGTGAGAGACCGCGGGCGTTTACAAAATTGTTATGAACGTGCGATATAAAGGGTATCTTCTTGCAGGCAAGAGCAGCGGTAAAGCTTGCTCTCATATCGTGCGCATGTACTATATCGGGGCGCACCTCTGCGATAACTCTGCTAAGCTCCGCGCGTGAAAGCTCGGCAAGCGGCGCAAACTCCACGCCTCTCTCTTTGAGTGCCTCGCGTATCTGTCCGTCGGGACTGCAATACACCATTCTTACGTCGGGAGACTCGCGGAACATCTCGATTATCTGACAAACCACGTTCTCAGCTCCCGAAAATCTGTTTGAATACAGCACGTGCAGTATCGTCATTTCAGTACCTCTTTATAAATAGCGGCAAACTCGCTTCTTACTATCTCCTTGGAATAAAGCTTTGCCTCGGCGCGATTGCGCTCGGTTATCTTCTTGCACTCATCGGGATTTTCCATAAGGAAATCTATAGCGCGCGCAAACTCCGCAGGGGATTTAGGCGAGCAGAGCAATCTCTCGTCTCCGATAAGGTCGCGTATTCCTCTCGTGTCAGCACCGATGCAGACGATACCGAGATCCATCGCCTCAAGCAGCGCCCTCGGCACTCCCTCACGGAAGGACGGCATCGCGAAAATATCCGACGCGCACATTACCTGCGGCATGTCTGTTCTGAAGCCGAGGAAGTGAACTCTCTCCTCTACTCCAAGCGACTTCGCAAGCTCGCGAAGCTCACTCTCTCCGTCGCCCTCTCCGCAGATAAGATAATGCACTCTATCGCTCTTGACGAGCGGAAGCGCCTCTATTACAACTCTGTTGTTCTTGTTCTTGTTAAGTATGCCCGCGGAAACGATAGCCACCGCATCATTTGGAAGTCCGAGTGAAGCGCGAAGTGCCTCTCTGTCGCACTCTACAGTCTGTCCGACCTCAACGCCTGCGCCGTGTATCATATAAAGCTTTCCACCCTTGCGGAGCTTCATTTTCTTTGCGGCGTTGTAGTCCTCCTCAATGATGGTAACAAGCGCGTCTGTCCAACGGGACATTATATGCTCCTGAAGCTTATAGACGGTGCGGTTAAGCAGGGGTGCGCCCTTGAAGAAAAGAAATCCGTGCGCCTCGTAGATAACCGTGCCTATCTTCATTCTTTTAGCGGCAAGGCGCGCAAGCATTCCGCCGATGGGTGTGGAGCATTGAACGGCGTCAAATTTCTGCTCGCGCAGTATAGCGAGCAGCTGCTTGTACGCCTTTATATTGCTTTTGTTAAAGGGATTGCTGCGAATGTCTATGCTTCTTGCCTCGCAAGGCGTTGCGGTCTTGTAATCACCCACGAAGGACGAAAAATCCGCCGCCCATACGACCTCGTGCCCTGCCTCGAGCAGAGGCTCTATCTCGTTCTGAAAGCCGAGATTATAGGTCTTTACCTTGTTGGCAACCAAAAGTATCTTCATAAATTTCTCCCTACGGTCAAATTTTTACTCTTTGCTGTAGCTCGTTCCGAACACCGCGTCAATGCAAAGCAGAGTTGCGTTGCCGCCGTATTCCATATGCTCGTCCTTAAGCTTCTTTGCCTCTGCTCTCTCGCGCTCCCAATCAAGAGTCTTAATGCGCGAAAGAAGAGCTTCCTCGTTTCTTACAACTCCACCGGGCATTACAGTCTCCATATCGAAGTAAAATCCTCTCTGTGAGCTGTATTCCTCGAAATCGTAGCCAAAGCAGATTATCGGCTTTTCGAGAATAGAGTAGTCGAGGATAGTCGAGGAATAGTCCGAGATGAGCAGGTCGGAGGCTATCATAAGATCGTTTATTCTCGGATAATCGGTACAGTTGATAACGAAATCGTCAAACTCTACGTTCATAAGCTTTGTGGTATAGGGGTGAGTGCGAAGCAGAACTACCCACTCGTCGCCAAGCTCGCTCTTCCATCTCTGCCAATCTATCGGGGGAGCAAGCTTGTGGCTTGCGCCGCCGTCGGTGCTGTCGCGCCACGTGGGCGCGTAGAGCATCACGCGCTTTCCCTCGGGTATTCCGAGCGCTTCTCTGAGAGAGCGCGTTGTTTCTTCATTCGCCGCGTAGAGCGCGTCGTTTCTCGGGTATCCCGAAGCGAGAAGCGACTCGGGAAGCAGATTAAAATCTCTTATTACGAAATCACGCTCGTACTCTCCGTTGATGCAGAAGAAATTCACGTGCTCGTAGTGGAAATCGTTTCTTTTGCTGACCGCGTTGCCTACGTGATTTAAGCTCGCGCCGTGCCAGGTATTAAGATAAACGGTATTCTTCTTTTTAAAATGCAGAGCGCGCTCGATATTCACGCAGGATATCCAATACTTTGCCCTCAGCGCCGTAAGAAAATATTTCGGCGTGTCTATCTCGATTTTTTCCGCGCCCTCGATATCGTACTTCTCTGCCTCGCGAAGAGCCCATACTACACGGTACTTTGAGAGCATTCCGAGCTCTGCCATTTTTTCATATATCGCCCGAGGGCTGTCATTGTAGCGGAAGCCGTGGCCGTTCATCAGCACCAAAGTCTCGTCGGTGCGGATAAAAAGACCGATAAATCTGAACACTGCGCTCATAATAACTCTATAGAGCGTCTGTATAAAGGTATTGTGCTTGAGCAGATGCTCGAGCCACTTTTTAAATTTTCTCATACAATCTCCCAAAATCAAAAGGTCAGACCGATATTTTTACACTTTCTTCTGCTGAAATAACTATATACTCAAAATCAAACGCCTCGGTGTTTTCATACACCAGCGTTCCAAAGCCCTTTTTAGCCATCGAAACAAAGGGGATAAGCAGCTTTACGCCAAAGCCGAGCAGGCGCGAGAGACGGCATTTCTTGCCGAGCCCCTCGGCAATGCTCATCGCCATCTCCGAGGTATTCATATACTCTCGGTTTTGCGGAAAATATACTCCCTCAAGCTCTCTGTCTATCGCCATCTTGACAAACGACGAGAGGTTGTCGATATATATCATGCTCCTGCGGTTTGCTACCCTCGGGAAGAACGGAAGCTTTCTCACGAGAGATACCACGCTTCCGAAATTGCCCTTGCAGCCCTTTCCGTAAACCATCGGCGGACGGAGCGTGCAGATAGCAAAGTCCTCAGACGAAAGCTCAGCCATTCCCTCCTCAGCCTCCATCTTAGAGCGTCCGTAATTGCTCTTGGGAGAGAGAGGAGTGTCGGGGGTTATAACTCCCCGTTCTATGCCATAAACGCTCATAGAACTCAAAAAAATCAGTTGTGAGACACCCTCGCTCTTTGCTTTGCGAGCGACCTCGAGCGCGAGGTCGCGGTTCACCTCGTAATAGAGATGAGCGTTCTCGCTCGTTTCTTTTCTGTGAGCAATTCCCGCAACGTGAAAGACAACGTCGTAACCGCTAAAGCTATGCTCACGCCAATCGGCGCTCTGCATATCAAGCGTGTCGGTCGAATTTTCGTCGCCGTATTTTTTAAGATATTCCTCAAAGCTTTTGCCAATATAGCTTCCGCTTCCGGTTATCAGTATTTTCTTCATTTTTCTCCGTCCTTATACTCAGAAGCGGCGCGTTCAGGCTCGCTTTCCTGCTTCTGTGCCTTTGCCTTCTGCTTCTCTATCTCGCCCGTGCCGCCCTCTACTACTCCGTCAGACTTAAGTACCGATGTGATAGTGCCAAAGAAGCACTTGCAGTCAAAGCCGAAGCTCATTTTCTCGATATACTCGCCGTCAAGCTTTGCCTTTACGGGAATCTCAAGCTCGTCTCTGCCGTTTATCTGCGCCCAGCCGGTAAGTCCGGGGCGAACGTCATTCGCGCCGTATTTGTCGCGCTCCTCTATAAGATCGTACTGATTCCAGAGAGCAGGACGGGGACCGATAACGCTCATGCTTCCCGCGAATATGTTAAAGAGCTGGGGAAGCTCATCAAGACTTGTCTTGCGCAAAAATCCGCCGACCTTGGTTATCCAGCGCTTAGGATCGTTAAGCTCGTGCGTGGGCGCGTCGTGAGGTGTGTCGGTGCGCATAGTCCTGAATTTAAGTATGTTGAAATGCTCCTTACCCTTGCCCACTCTTTTCTGCTTGAAGAATACGGGGCCCTTGCTATCCACCTTAATGGCGATAGCGATAACGAGCATCGGCAGGGATAAAATAACTATTCCCCAAAAGGAGAGAAATATATCTATAAGTCGTTTGAAAAGCTTTTTATACATCTTTTTTACTCCGTTTATTGAATTTGAGTCTTTAAAAAATTTAAAAATACGCATAATTAGCGATTTTAAAATTTTCCATAATAATTATAACATTTCGCGCGAAAAAAGTCAACATCAAAAACAAAAAGAGTTTCCTTGTAACTTTCGGCAGATCTGTCTGCTTTTGCAGAAAAATCAGACAGACCCGTAGGGGCGGATTCCATATCCGCCCGTTCCTTTTCGGGAGCATATGGAATGCTCCCCTACAGGCATTAATTCAAGGACGACAACCAAACCCGTAGGGGCGATTCACGAATCGCCCGTGAGCAAAACAACAAACGTCGCACAAACCTTGTAGGGACCGGCGTAGCGTAGCGACGCGAGCGTAATGAATGACAACACAGTGTGTTGTCAGAACGTGAGCGCGACCGAGCCGCAGTGAGACCCCCGACGGTCCAAAAAACAACAGAAAGATAACACCAAAGTACAAGGCTAAAACCCAAATGAGCCTTCTCCAGTGGGAGAAGGTGGCAATTGAGGAGCATTTTGCGACTCAATTGACGGATGAGGTGTCCGTTTCTAAATCTTTCTTTTTTACACCTCATCCGCCTCGCTAAAGCTCGGCACCTTCTCCCACTGGAGAAGGCTTTATGTAACATTGTGCCAAACAAGGCAGGAGGGGAGACCCCTCTCCTACAGGCAAATATAAAGGTAACAATTAAACTTGTAGGGGCGATTCACGAATCGCCCGCGGACGACCATTGGTCGCCCCTACAATCAATAAAGATGACATCTCTCTCTCTTTGAACGTGTCATGATGACTTGCTAAAGGAGATGTGTATTTGATTTTATAAAAACGGGAGGATGATATCCTCCCGTTTCTCGTATATTTATATTATTCCTTCAATGTCCGAATATATCTTCTCGGCGCGCTCTGCGATGACTGTCGCCTCATCGGCAGGACAGGTGGAAAGGCGCTTCTTGCTCGGAAGCCCCCAGACGTCAAACATACGCGGTCCTATCCACTCCCCACCCTTGCACTCCTCAAGCATACCGCAGAGGATAGAGAGACACGCCTTGCGTGGCCGCATAAATATCACTCTCATCGGATACTTGATAATAGCGTATATAAGCTTCGGGTAGTGCGCAGTTATGTTGGTCTGCGTGATACCCGGGTGAGCTACGGCAATATGCGGACTGTCAAGCGCGAAGAGCGAGAACATCAGATGCCTCTTAGCGTTTCCGTAGACCAGACTTGCCTTTTTTCTTGACGAAAAGTCTATGTCCTCGGCATCAATATTCGAATAGTTGTGCGCGATACTTCCTACCGCGACTATTCTGCCGCCGTTTTTCAAGACCGTCGGCAGTAGGCGGCGCGAAAGATAGTAGGGCGAGACGAAATTTATCATAAACACGTTGTCGTATCCCGTGGAGCATTTGTGCCTCGGAATACTGTACGCCCCCGCATTGAGCAGCAGATAGTCAATATCCTCTGCTACAAGGGCGTCTGCCGCGTCCTTTACCGCACCGATATCCTCAAGATCTGCCGTGAGGTACTTGACTCGTGTGTCGGGAAAGCGCGCGCATATCTCGTCTCCGAGCGCTTTTGATCTTGCCTTGTTTCTGTCAAGCAGGATAAGACTTGCGCCCATTTTTGCGAGATAGAAGCAAAGCTCTCTTCCGATCCCACCCGTAGAGCCGCTTATCGCGACCTTTTTGCCAAGGAAAAGCTTCTCACCGCGCTTTATCGCTCTGCAGATCTGCTTTAAGTTCGCGCTCAAAGCAATCTGCCCTCTTTTGCGACCATAGATTCAAAGCTCTTTTTTGTCTTTGCGATAAACTCGTGCCAGCAGTTCTCGTCAACAAAGGGATTTCCGCCCTCTGCCTTCTGCTTCGCGAGCTTCTCTGTGTGCCTACTCGACCAAACGTGATTTCCAAGATGGACGTCAACGTGCTCCTTGTCTGCTATTTCAAGCACTTTAGCAAAGTCCGCGCGGAGCGTGTGAGGGAGCGAATAGCTGTCAAGGAAGTCGAGGGTCAGCGAGTTCATTCCCGCGCCGCCGAACATTGCGCAGCGCTTCTTTCCAAGCTCTCCGTCGGCGTAGAAGTAAATATTCATAGCGCCCTCGGTGTGTCCGGGACAGCCCTGAAAATAAAAGTCTATGCCGCCGATATTGAGAATATCGCCGTCCTTTACGAGCACGTCGGGGGTAAACTGCTCCTCGTATTTATAGCCAAGCTCCTTTGCCCACGTAAGATCGCGCGTTCCGTCGGCATAGTCGGCGTCTCCCTCTCCAAGATAGGTCTTTGCGCCGTAAAGCTCAACGAGCGCTCTCGTTCCGCCAAGGTGATCGTAGTGGCCGTGCGAATGAAGTATGTGATTTATGTTCTTGGGATCAAAGCCAAGCGCGCGGATGTTCTCGATAACGAGATAGAGCGTTTGCGGATATCCCGAATCAAGCAGAATAAGTCCGTCGTCTGACTCTATCAGATGCGCCGAGCCGCATCTTGCGCCAACAAAATAAACGTTTCCGTAAACACGGTGAGGGGGTATGTACTGTTCCCAGGGTTTCATAGCTTGTCTCCTTTGTTTGTTAGTTTTTTTGAAGCATTATATCTATAATTTCCTCGTCTGTTGACTTCATTCCCTCTCGGGCGAGCCTGCCGACGTTTTTGATAGTGTTTTCTACGCCCTTTGAGACTATTCCGTCTCCGCCGTAAAACTGATTTCCCGAGGCAAACATCTCGTATCCCATAATACCTGCCTCTACAGCCATAGCTATCTTGGCGGCGCAGGACGGCTTAGCTCCGTCGCAGATAGTACCCGAGAGTATCGCCACAGCGTTGACGAGCGAGTGCGCGATCTCGCGGAATCTTCCGCCGTAGAGATAGCAGATGCCCGTGCCACAGCCGCAGCCCGCGCTGATAGCGCCGCAGTATGCCGAAAGGCAACCGATACCGCTCTTCTGATGTATTGTTATGAGGTTTGATACGATAAGCGCGCGCAAAGTTTTTTCTTCGTCAGCGCCGAGAGCCTCCGCATATACGAGAACCGGAACAGATGCGGTAATTCCCTGATTTCCGCTTCCCGAAAGTATGCATACCGGCATCTCGCAGCCGCTCATTCGCGCGTCAGATGCCGCCGCGGCGAAAGCCTTTGCGCGATTGCGGAGCTCGCAGTCGCCGCCGTTGTAAAGCAGCTTGCCTATAGACGCGCCCCACGGAGACGACAGTCCCTCACGAGCGATCGCCATATTCATATCTGCCTGATTTTGCAGAATAGGGCGAAGCACGGATAGGTCGGCAGTATCGGCAAATTCAACTATGTCCTTTACGTTAAGGAGCGAACGGTCTGCTACTCTACACGTGTCTCCCTCAAGAGCGCAGGAAAAGGCGTAGCGGCGTGAGATATCCTTCCCGTCAAGCAGGACCTCGTCGATGCTCGTGTGAGAGCCGATAAATCGCACTCTTGCCTTGTGAGAGGGGCTTGTAGCCTCAATGCATATCTCAAAGGGTGGAGATTTCTCTATTTTGTATATCTCGATAGGGCAGGTAGAAAGAAAGCGCTCTATCTTGGCAGAAGCGTCCTTACCAAGCGAGCAAAGCACCTGCAATTGCTTTTCGGGAGCGTTTGCGATTATTCCTGCCGCAATAGCAACGGGGATACCCTTAAGACCGTCAGTCGCGGGCACGATAACGCTCTTCACGTTTTTGATTATGTTTCCGCTAAATCCTGCGTGGATAAAGACAGGCTCTTCCCCGAGCGCGTCGCGGATGATAGATGCCGCATAAGCGATAGCTATCGGCTCGGTGCATCCCATAGCGGGGATAAGCTCTTCCTTTAGTATCTGAGTGTAAGTATCAAAAAGATTCTTCTCGAGCATCTCATCACCTCTCGCAAATTTTCTGCTGTAGTTATTATATCACAGCAATACGCAAAAGTCAAATGAATAATGAACGGTAAATGGTGAATAGTGAATAATGTAAAAAACCGTAGGGGCGGATTCCATATCCGCCTCTCGCCGTTTTACATCTAACCGTAGGGGCGACCATCGGT
>CALCTA010000071.1 GCA_937893945.1 uncultured Clostridia bacterium
CCGCTACGCGTCCAGCTCTCCTGAAAGGAGAGCCTTTATGTTAGATTTGAGCCAATAAGGCATATTCTTGCCTAAAGCCTCTCCTTTTAGGAGAGGTGGCTGCGTATGCAGACGGAGAGGTCTAAGGTAATCAAACACCGAACGAGATCCCTCGGTCGTGGGCGAGCCACTCCCTCGCTATTTTTGACCTACCACGGTCAAAAATAGTTCGACTACGCGGCGGTTTTTGCCGTATCTACCTATCGCGCCAACATCTCGCCGCTCCGCTCAGGATGACACGTTCAAATAGAGAGATGTCATCTTTATTGGTCGCCCGCGGGCGATTCACCAAGCGCCCCTACCGGTTTGGTGGTTTTCCTAAATTTAATTCCTGTAAGGGAGTATATTATCCTCCCGTTAAAAAAGAGTACGAGCATTTGCCCGTACTCTTTTTAAATCACAAATATTTTACACCTTTACTCCCTTATGGAGCTTATACATTTCCTCTGCCGCAATGCGCACCTTGGCGACAAAGTCGCCCTTTGCCTCGGGGAAGCAATAATAAAGCGCGTTATTGTTTCCAATACAGATGACGTCGCCTACCTCGTACCAATTGAAGTCCGAATAGACGCTATATGAGGACTGCGGCTTCTGCAGATAGTCAAGAAGTCCGTCGCAACCCGTAAGATGAAATCCCGCGCTTGAATGAGAGAGAACTCCGTGTCCTACCTCGTAGATGCGCTTGGTATCCACGCCCATACAGATCCGAACGGGTGAGCTGAAGTGATATTTTCCCTCAAGTATCTCCCCTCGTACACAATCTCTCTGCCACGCGTACCAATCTGGGATATGCGTAAACGCGCTATCTCCGTCGGTCGCCGAGAGTCTGCCGTATTCGTCAAGCTCATACTCCTTTTGACAGCTCTTGCAGGTAAGGCGAGTGCCGCTTCCCTCGGTCATTCCCTCGGTATGACAGTGAGGGCATTTATAGAGCGCGCGGTTGAGAAAATCGGCTCTGAAGCTCTCGTCAACGCGCACGTTGTTCTCCTGCTGCCAGGAGAAATTATCAATAGTAAATTCTTTTCTCAGTATCTCGTTAAGCTCGTCTGCTGAGTAGTTTTTTATATCCTCAGGCGAGAGCAGATACTTCATATTGGCGCTTACCTTGACCTTGCGGCGCTGTAGGCCGTTATAGAGAGGGTCGCGCGTGTATGCGCCGTAGGTGCGTATCATCACTACAGGCACGCCGAGGAGCTTGAGACAGCCGCCGAGTGAATCGGGCAGGGCAGTAGCCGTTCCGTCGAAGCTATAGCTTGCCTCGGGATACATAACTACCGAGCTGTGAAGCTCATGAAGAGTATATTTCATAGTGCGCAACAGACTGAAATCAGAAACGAATTTCTTAGTCGGTATGCAGCCTATCTGTCGCATCAGCCAGGACTTTCCGACAAAGCTGTCGGTGGTAGCGACAATATTGAAGCTTCTCGGATAGAGCATACTTGCCACTATCTCAAGGTCGATAAAGCTTGAGTGGTTCATAAGATAAAGACAGGGCTCTTTCTTGCCGAGCTTGTCCATATCGGTGGTGGTGTAATCAAAGTGCGTGGCGATAAGGTCGGGGAGCGCGACGACCTTCATCAATGTTCTGAAAAACATATTTGCGCGTTTTGGTTTGAAAGGGGCTTCCTTGGGGAGCGCGAGAACGTCGGGGTAGCTGCTCTTGGTGATCTTGATCTTCATAAGTTGTAGCCTCGTTTTTTCTCATATTCGCTTGTTGGGGATTGCCTGTAATTCTATTATACTATCTTTGCCGCTACAAGTCAATCACTTTTTTATTTATTTGCCGAGGAATGCTTTTTGCGGCTTCTATACGCAAGAAAACTGTTGACGGAGAGTTGGCTTTGTGCTATAATTGACTTATAAAACACAGGAGAATTTTAATGAGATACTCAAATCTTCATACACACACTACCTACTCGGACGGTAAGAACACCGTAAAGGAAAATATAGAATCTGCAATAGAGAAGGGAATGCACTCTATAGGAATATCCGACCACAGCTACACCGACTTCGACCTTACCTATTGCATACAGAAGGATAATATTCCGCGCTATATGAGCGAGATAAGAGCGCTTCGCGAGGAGTATGCCGACAGAATAGAGGTATATCTCGGTCTTGAGCTTGACGGATACGCGTCTCTTGAGAACAGAGAGCTTTACGATTATGTTATAGGAGATTGCCACTACGTGCCGACCTTTGACGGATATCGCAGTATAGACCACAGCGAGCACTTCTTCGTGGAGGTAGGAGAAAAGTATTTCGGTGGCGATTATATCGCATTCGCTAAGGAATACTACCGTACCTACGCCGAGAGGATGCAGATCATCCGCCCCGACGTGCTTGGGCATTTCGACCTCGTAACTAAGTTTGGGTATATAGATCAGAACGATCCCGAATACAAAAAGGCGGCGCTTGAGGCGCTCGTGTCCTCGCTTGAGGTATGCCCGATAGTTGAGATGAACACGGGGGCTATCGCGAGAGGGTATAGGCGCGAGCCATACCCCGCACCCTTCCTGCTCGACGAGATAAAGGCGAGAGGCGGAAAGATACTTCTTTCCTCTGACAGTCATAACGCTGACAATCTGATATTTTTCTTTGATGAATGTGTCGAGCTTTTGCGCGCCAACGGCTTTAGCAGCATAGTTGCGCTGAGCGAGGGTAAATTTAAGGAATTCGGTATATAATCTGTAAAGAGGGTGAGAAAATGAATATAGAACGGCTGAGAACTCCTGCGCTTATTCTTGATGAGGAAGCGTTCGGGAGAAATATGGAGACTATGAGAAGTCTTCTTTCGGGAAGCGGTGTTGCGCTCCGTCCTCACTATAAATCCCACAAATGCGCCGAGATAGCGAGGATGCAGATATCGGCGGGAGCTATAGGTATTACCTGTGCTAAGCTCTCGGAGGCAGAGGACCTCGTTGACGCGGGAATAGAGGACGTGCTTATCGCAAATCAGGTGGTTGAGGACAGCAAAATTTCAAGGCTCTGCCAGCTTGCCAAGGACGCGCGGATAACGGTCTGTGTTGACTGCGCTGAGAACATCGCCGCACTCTCTCGCGCTGCGGTGGCGGCTGATGCCACGCTTTATTGCCTTGTTGAATACGACATAGGTCTTATGCGTTGCGGAGTGCTTACGCACGGCGAGGTCATAGAGCTTGCAAGAGCGGTAGATGCGGCGGATGGACTTGTGTTCGACGGTATTCAGGCTTATGCGGGACAGCTCTCGCACGAGACAGATGCCGAAAAGAGAACAAGAGAGACCGAGGCGAGAGCCAAGGATCTTCGCGCTCTGCTCTCCGAGCTTGAGGCGGCAGGACTTAGCGCAAGAGTGCTATCGGGCGGAAGCACGGGAACCTCTGCTATCAAGGCAAAGGAAGGGCTTTACACCGAGCTTCAGGCAGGCAGCTATCTCTTTATGGACAGCACATATGCTGAGCTTGATATTCCGTTTGAAAATTCTCTTTATATTCTTACTACCGTGCTGAGCGTCAAGGACGGGCTCGTGGTGGTAGATGCGGGGGTAAAATCCTGCGGAGTGGATCAGGGAATGCCCCGCATATATTCGGACGAGGCAAGAGAGATAAGCGCGTGCGAGGAGCATTTTCAGATATTCTCACCGAAGAAGCAATACAAGGTGGGAGACAAGATATTGCTTATCCCCGCGCATTGCTGTTCGACGGTAAATCTCCACGATAAGATATATATGGTAAACAAGGGCAGGGTTGTGTCGCGAATTGCGGTCAGTGCCCGCGGATGCTCAAAATAAAGGAAATCTGTAAAAAGGCGTTATAGTCAGAAAGGATCAATATGGGTATAATGGAGGTATTGACTCTTCTGTGCGGACTTGCCCTTTTCCTCTACGGAATGGACGTAATGGGCAACTCCTTAAAGAAGAGCGCGGGAAGAAAGCTTAAAACAGTTTTAGGTACACTCACTTCAAATAAGTATAAGGGCTTTCTGCTCGGACTCGGCGTAACGGCTGTAATACAGTCCTCGTCGGCTACTACCGTAATGGTGGTGGGCTTTGTTAACTCGGGCACTATGCTTCTGTCGCAGGCGGTTGGCGTCATTATGGGCGCAAACGTAGGTACCGCGGTAACCGCGTGGATCACCGCGCTTAACGGCATCGAGGGCGGTGCTGAGGCGGCATCTTTTCTGAATTGGCTAAAGCCTGACGCTTGGATGCCTATCCTTGCGGTCATAGGTATAGCTCTTATTATGTTCTCTAAGAAAAGCAAGATGAAGGACCTTGGCGCGATACTGATGGGCTTTGCCGTTCTTATGACGGGAATGAGCATTATGTCGGATGCGGTCAGCGGTCTTAAGAATGACCCCGCCTTCTGCCGACTTCTTACGCTTTTTGAAAACCCCATTCTCGGCGTTCTCGCGGGAACTGTACTCACGGCGGTGGTACAATCCTCGTCGGCATCTATCGGTATCCTTCAGGCACTTGCTATCGGTACGGGAGCGATCTCGTTCGGTGCGGCTATCCCGATAATTCTCGGTCAGAATATCGGTACTTGTATCACGGCGATGCTCTCCTCGCTCGGTGCTAACAAGAACGGTAAGAGAGCGGCGTTCGTGCATCTTTACTTCAACGTTATCGGTGTGGTATTCTGGCTTTTGATGTACTATCTCGTAGGCTGGATACTCGACCTTACGGGAGCTTTCGATCTGTTCGGACTTGCCAACGGAACTATGATAGACATGTGGGGGATCGCGGCTGTGCATACGGCGTTCAAGATACTCTCGGTATTCACGCTTTTCCCGATGTCAAATCTGCTCGAAAAGCTCTCCTGCCTTACGGTTCGCGGAACAGACAAGAAGGGCGACGAATATACCAATATGCTTGACGAGCGACTTCTCGATACACCCACCGTTGCGCTTGACAGAAGCCGCACGGTAGCCTGCCGCATGGCTGAGATATCTATAAATTCTCTTAAAAAATCTCTGCGGCTGTTTGAAAGCTACGACTCAAAGCTCGCGGATGAGATAAGGGCAGAGGAAGACAAGGTGGATGTTTACGAGGATATCCTCGGCTCGTATCTCGTAAAGCTCTCGGAGCGCGATATGGACGTCTCCGACAGCCACGAGGTAACCAAGCTCTTGCATATGATAGGCGATTTTGAGCGTATATCTGACCATTCGGTCAATATCGTTGAGTCGGCAGAGGAGCTCAGGGACAAGTCGATATCCTTCTCGGCGGTGGCTATGAAGGAGCTCCGCGCGCTTTCGGGTGCGGTAGATGAGATAGTCAGCATCACAAAGGAAGCCTTCGTTGAATCTGATATGCAGAAGGCGGCGACCGTTGAGCCGCTTGAGCAGGTAGTCGATCATCTCAAAAATCAGATAAGACTTCAGCACACGCTCAGACTTCAGAAGAGCGAATGCACCATAGAGCACGGCTTCGTTCTCGCGGATATACTGACCAACCTCGAGAGAGTATCCGACCATTGCTCGAATATCGCGGGCTGTCTTATTGAGATGTCTCGCCACGATTCTCTCGGCGTACACGAGTATCTTCATACCGTCAAGGCGGGTAGCGAGGAGTTTACAAGGCTTTATAACCGGTATCTTGAAAAATATCAGTTGCCCGAGGAATAAAATAAAAGCAATAGAAAACAGCACCGCAGACGAACGTCTGCGGTGCTGTTTTGCTTTGAACGGCGGTAGGGGACTCTCCCATACAAACAAAAAATAAATACCGCACAAATCGGTAGGGGTCGGCGCCCTCGACGACCCGTGCAAAGAACAATGATATTTAAAAAAGCGAGAGAAATTTTATTTTGTTTTTTCACCCCTAAAAGATTAAGGACTACTCATCCACCGCAAGCGGTACCCCTTCCCCCACAGGTGAAGGCTTGGACAGTCGAGGACGCCTGTCCCTACAACAAATGTTTATGTTTTATCGGCACAGCCTATATAGAACCTCGCCATAGTGTCGGGGTTCTCGTTTTGACGATTTAAACAAGCGTTCCACCGCTATCCTTTACTCTTTTTTACTTGCCTGAAGTTTATCATCATAAAAAAATTGCTCGATATGAATACTGTCTACAGTACTTTTTAATTCTCTTAATTCGATAAGTATCTCCGCGAGCAATTCTTTTTGTGAAAGTTGCATCAATTCCGACTTTTTCTTCTCGCGACTTTCTTCGAATAAATCGCAGAATTTCATAGACATTCTCCTTAAAATAAAAAAGTGCGTAGCCGAAGCCACGCACGAAAAACGCATGACCCCATTGCTACCACACAAATTGAATCTGAAAACAACTCTAACCACTTGAGCGCGAGCGTACAGAAACAGAGCATACGTTTTTACCAAAAATAAAATAGTAAAAAGATACACTACGCCCATATATACGGTTAGGGTAATAAATAAAGTTTTTTCAATTTGTGTGGTAAGTTCATTATAACACAATTATTTTCTTTTGTAAAGAGATTTAAGAAAAAAAGAAGCCTCTGTCCTTTTTGTCAGAAGCTCTTTTTTAATTCAAAAACAGTCTTATCACAAGCTCGGTTACAAAGACCACTACGCAGGATGATACCGCGACAAAGAGCAGGCTCTTGCCAAAATAGGCGAGAACGAGCGCTATGATAAACGCAAGCACGCCTGCTATCGCATAATCGGTGGACTCAACTATCGCAGGGAAGGTCATTACCGCAAGTGTAACGTAAGGTACGTAATAGAGGAACGAGCGAACTGTCTTATTCTTTATCGGCTTTCGTATAAGCGTGAGCGGAAGCACTCGGATAAGATAGGTTACAGCCGCCATACATAAAATGTAGATATACGTGTTATGCATCGCTCTCCTCCTTTATAGGAAAGAGTAGCGCCGCACCAAGCGAGATAACGACCGTAAGGATAATAACTCTAAGACCGCTTGAGAGCGCGCTGATATACGGCAGATATTCAAACGCCGCAGAGAGCGCAAAGCTGACAAGCACGAGAAGAGCGACTATCTTGTTCTTCTTTGCCTCGGGTACGAATACCGATATAAACATTCCGTAAAGCCCTACGCTAAGAGCTATTACAACGCTTGCGGGCAAAATATCTCCCATAAGCGCGCCGAGCAGAGTGCCGCCCGTCCAGCCTGTTGTTGCCACGACGAACGCTCCGTAGGTGAAGTAGGGATTAAGATATCCCTCCTGCATCATAGATACGCCGAATATCTCGTCGGTTACAGTAAAGCCGAGAAGCAGGCGCTTGAGGGTCGAGGTACCCTCTTGAAGTTTTTGAGAGAGCGCGGCAGACATAAGCAGATAGCGTGCGTTAGCGACTGCCTCCATCGTGATAAGCTCCATATAGGACGCTCCCGCGGCGATGAGCGTAAAGGCGATATACTCGCCGGCAGAGGCATTGTTGAGCAGGCTTGCGAATGCCGCGGCAAAAGTGCCAATTCCCGCGCGCACAGCCGCTATACCGAGAGCTATAGCAACGGCAAAATAGCCCATCGCTATGGGTATGCCCGCTTTCATTCCCTTCAAAAAACACTGTTTGTTACTCATTTTTCGCCTCGCGCTGATATTTGTCGATAACCAACGGATAAAATTATAGCACAATAAGGCAGAGTTGTAAAGACTTGAGGCTCAAATTTATTGATTTTCTTGCTCGCAAATATAAGATCCGCCGCGCTCGGCACAGTATCTTTTTATTTTCTCATCCTCTCCCATTCCACAAAGCTCTATCCCGGCAATATGCGCCGCCACAAGTCCGTGAAGCCGCATCGAATACACGCGTTTGCATTTTCTTAGCAGCTCGACGGTATCTCCAAAGCATATCCCGAAGATCAGTCTGCCGCCAAGCGAGCGCGCAAGCGCCTCGCATATCTTGCCGTCCTCCGCAGAGTTCATTACTATCACGAGTATCTCTCTGCCTCTCGCCTTTTCTTTTGCGAGGAGCTTAGAGAAGCGAAACAGCTCGTCCTCGCTCCGCTTCCCTCGGGGTATCGCCGCAACTATCTCTCCCCTATCCTCGCCAAACAGTCCCGAGAGCAGAGCCTCTGCCCTCTCGCTATCCGAATAAAGACTCTCCGCGCTCTCGGCAAGGTCGCCCTCAAGCACCGCCGTACCCTCACGTCCTTGCTTTGAGAGCATATGCCTTGCGATAGCTAAGGAGCGCATATCCCGAAGTCCTATATAGCTACAGCACCCAAGCGCCGCCCCGATCAGCCTTTTTTCAAATCTTCCGCTTACTCCCCCTATACCGTTTCCCCAAAGGATACATTCCTTTCGGAGCAGGCGAGCGACGAGCAGGAGTGAGGTGTAATATATCAGCGAGCGACGGCTGGTCTCGCTCTGCAAAAGCGTGCCGCCGCCAAATATCAGCCGTCGGCAACACGCTATCTCCACAAGCACGCTTAGAGGAAAGTGGCGGCAGGTGCAGGCAACGCCAAAACGGCGGCTGTCTCGCCTACCGCCGTCAGATAGCGCGCGCACCCTACAGTCAGAGAATTCGCGTTTCGCTCGCTCTGCCGCCGCGCGAAGCAAAATATCGTCGCCTGAGTTGCCAAATCCGTAATATCCGCAAAGTAAGCTTCCCCCGCGTTTGCTTGAATAAGCGAGCGCTCTTCTATAGACCTTCTCGGTTTCAATAGCCGCGCGCTCTGCCGAGCAATAGCGCAATGACAGCTCGCGAAGCTTCTCGCCTTTGGAAAAAAGAGCCGATCTCCCCTCGCCAATGAGAGCGGTGAGAGCGGTAAAAAGCTTTTCTTTATCTGCGACGTCAGAGCCGCGTGCGCAGAAATTAGAGCGTCTTGCCGCGAGGAAATTATTCTCGTCAAGTATCCCGCCAAAGCCCTCGTTCCCACAAAGCACCACCGCCGCCGAGCAGAGAGATGCCTCTATTGCGGCTCGTGATACGCCAACGAAAATATCGCAGGAATTAAAAAAGGCAGGTGTGTCGGCTACCTCTCCGACACAGAGGATACATTCCTCGCCTAATGCTGCGTTTGCCGCCCTCGCAAGCCCCCTGATCTTTGCAAGCTCCTCTCCACCACCGCCTATGACTATTCTGATGCCTCTGCTACACTCGTACAGCTTGGGCGCTATGGCGCAGAGAAGCTCTGCGCCGAGCGAGGAATCTTTGTCAAGGCGGCTGAGAAATCCAACGGTAAGCGCGCCCTCTCTCTTTCGAGGGCGAAAGCGCGAGCCGTCAACTCCGTTGTGTATCACGCTGATATTCTCGGGAGCGATACCGTAGGCATCTATCAGATACTGCTTGAGGTCCTGGCTTACCGCAACCGAAAGATCTCCCCAACGGCTGAGAAGTCGGCGCAGAGGTGTCAGCGAGAAGCGTGCGTGAACTGTGGTAACGAGCGGTAGGCGGTGTCGCGACACTATGTCAGACGAGAGCGTTGAAGCAAGGCGCGAGTGCGAATGCACTATCTGAAATCGCTCTTTTTTGAGCAGGCGCGAGATATATCTTCTGCATCTGTGCATATCAAGCGGCGAGTGCGAGGCGAGAGGAAGGGTCATATGCTTAACTCCGCACGAGATAAGAGAGGGCACGAGCGCGCCGCCGCCCGAAAGAACGGTTATCTCGTTGCCCCGTTTTGTAAGCCACTCGCAGAGTGTAAGTATATGTGTCTCCGCTCCCCCCGCTCTCATACTGTCGCATAGCATAAGTATCCGCATAGCCGCTCCCCCTTTTTGTATCTCTATGCCTATTATCCCCACAAAAGCCACCGCCAAAACGCCTTTTGCTCGGCTCGGGCAGAAAAATATGCCCGATACACTTGAAAAAGCGGCGCTTTTATGATAAACTTATAGCTGAAAAAGAATAAACGCGGAAAGGAGAGGGACGGATATGCAAGCTTTTTATGAGAATAAAAGCTCGGCGTTTTATTGCAGAGATATTGAGGATCACGGCCTTGAATGCTCTATGCACCTGCACTATAACATAGAGATAGCCTTTATTTTTGAGGGCGAGACCGAGGTGTTCGTGGATAACGCTCCCCCCTCTATCGCGCGTGGCGGAGATATTATACTTATCTTTCCGAACCAGATACACCGGTTTGATACTAAAGTACAAGAGAAGCACATCCTCTTTATCGCAGACCCCCAGCTCCTCTCGGAGTTCACCACGCTATTTAACGAATATCTCCCCAAGGATAATATCGTAAGAGGAGCGGCAAGAGACGGTGAGCTTATCTCGATTGCAAGGAAGATATCCGAGCTGTATTCAAGCCCCAAAACTCAGTACAGAGATATAGTCCTTCGCGGATTTCTCGTTGCCTTTCTCGGCAGGCTGTTTGATATGACGGGATTTAAGAAAATAAACGCTGAGGATATTCACGCCATCGGAAGCGTGATGAACTACTGCATGGCGCATTATTCCGAGCCGCTCTCTCTCGACCTGCTTGAGAAAAAGCTGCATATAAACAAGTATTACATCTCGCATATTATGAATCAGAAGCTGAATATGGGATTTAACGACTATATCAACTCTATCCGCATATCCAACGCCTGCCGCAAGCTCTCAGAGAGCAATATGTCGATATCCGAGATATCCGACGCGGTCGGATTTAACACCGTCCGCACCTTCAACAGAGCTTTCTCAAAGCGCATGGGAATATCTCCCCGTGAGTACAGAAGCAGAAGCTTCTTTGACGCGGAGAGCGAAAGGAGAGCAGATGACAGTTCTATATGAGGATAAATATATAGCCGTGGTCGTAAAGCCTGCGGGAATTCTCTCGGAAGGAGAGGGAAGGGATGCTATGCCTGCCTTGCTTTATGATGCGATCAGCAGCATCAGAGCCGAGCGCGGCGAAGCGCCGCCAAGGGCGGTGTATCCCGTTCACCGCCTTGATAAGGAAACAGAGGGCTTGATGATATACGCGCTTGATGGCAAGGCGGCGGCAGAGCTGTCGGCAGACATAAGCGAGGGCAGATGGAGCAAGGTCTATCGCGCGTGTCTCTGGGGAGTTCCCGAGAAGGATAGCGACACGCTCTGCGATCTGCTCTATTACGACAGAACGCGCGGAAAATCCTTCGTTGTACAAAGAGAGCGCAAGGGAGTAAAGGCGGCGTCTCTTGAATATGAGGTCATCTCGCGCTCACACGACGGAAAGCGTACGCTCGTGCAGATAAAGCTGCATACGGGGCGCACACACCAGATAAGAGTGCAATTTTCCTCGCGTGGACTCTCGCTGTGCGGAGACCGCCGATACGGCGCGCCCGCAGAGTCGGGCAAGGCGCTCGCGCTTTGCGCAACAGAGCTTAGCTTCACTCATCCTAAAACGAAGGAAGAAATGCATTTTTGCTATCTTCCCGAGGGAATGAGAGAAGGAAGTTAGTTAGGGAGACGCGAGGACGCGGTTTTTCTCTTCTTTTTTGAAAAAAAGAAGCAAAAAACTTTCAATGAAGGAAAATCTAAATTGGTAGGGGACGCCGGTCCCTACCGACGAAATTGTAATATCAATTAAATCCGTAGGGGCGGATTCTATATCCGCCCTTTCTTTTCGGGAGCATATTGAATGCTCCCCTACGGACATTTTTTGTTTTTGATTACAAGGAACCGATCGGTCTTAAATCTATCGCATTTTTTGGCAAAAAGGTGTTGACAAAGTCAAATTTTGGTGCTATACTTAAAAAGTCGAAAGACGAAATATTTGAGAAAGGAGGCAAAAGAAATGACCAATAAGCTTTTTGATAAGAAAAGTGAAAGTATGCGGATGAGTACTCTTATGCCTTCCTTGAGGAGCTTCTCAAAGTAAGAATAGGCGTGCGCATCCGCATCGGGTGCGTTTTTGTTTTTTACTACGACACCCGAAGGGGTGTTTTTTGTTTTGCCCCCAAAATAAAACAAAAATAAATCGAAAAGAGGACAAATATCTTCTCCTGACATAAGTTTTAAAGTTTTTAGGCAGCCCTGCGCAATAAAAGCGCTCGGCTGAATCAGATAAATATATCTGACCACAGCGTTTTTTTGCAAGCATTATGCTTGCGCGGAGGTATTTTGATTTGAAAAAGGAGAATAAGGAAAAGAAAGAAAAAAAGAAGAAATTGCCGCTCAGACGGACTATCGCTAACAATATGTTTGCTCTGAGAGCCATCTGGGCGGCGTCTCCGATATATCTTGCGGTCTATCTCGGCTCGTCGTTCGTTTACGGAATAATCGAGTTTCTGAGCGAGGGCTATCTGCTCAGAATGATAGTCAACGGTATCGACGAGGGAAAGAGCGTTGAGTCTATCGTCGCGTTCGTGCTGATACTTGCTTCGGTGAGCCTCGTTACCTACACGGCGCTGAGCTGGTTCTGGAACGTTATCTCACCCGTAAAGCAGCGTAGAGTGAGCGCTTACATCGAGAAGATGCTCTTTCGCAAGGCGGCAGAGGTAGAGCTTGCCTGCTATGAAAATCCTGTTTTTTACGATAAATACGTAAGAGCGATGGACGAGGCGTACGACAGGATAATGAAGGTAATGCGCACGCTCGACAGTCTTATATCAAGAGTTATCGCGCTCTCGGCAAACTCGATACTGCTATTCGTTATCGACCCCGTACTGATACTCTTCGGTCTGTTCCCGCTCGTATTGGGAATATTCCGTAGGCTTGAGAATATCGCGAGCCACGATCTTGAATCCGAGCGAAAGCAGGTAAATCGCCGTGCCGCTTACGTTAAGCGCACCTTTTATCTTGGGGAGTACGCCAAGGAGATGCGAAGCGGCGGTATGTACGGCAATATGCTTCGCGACCTGCGAGACACCTTTAATGAATACAAGCGCATAACCAAGAAATACGGAGCAAAGCGGGCGATATACGGCTATATTCAGCGCTTCGGTCTTGAGGTCGTTACCATACTTGGCGCAACGCTCTACTCGGTGTGGAGCGCGATGTGCATAGGCAGTGCTAACGGCGGTATGTCGATAGGAGACTGTATAGTAGTTATCGGCTCTATCGGAACTATCTCCTACTGTCTTAACAATCTCGTGCAGAATTTCGCGGAATTCGGCGAGCACGCGCTCTTCCTTGAGGACGTGCGCTACTTCCTCGACTATGAGACAAAGCTCGTTGGCGGTGAGAAAAAAGCGCCTGCCGAGAGTGTAACACTTGAAGCGAGGGGCGTCTCGTTCAGATACGAGGGAAGCGACAAGGACACGCTCCACAACGTAAATTTCACTCTCCACAAGGGTGAGAGAGTGGCACTCGTGGGCAGTAACGGCTCGGGAAAGACTACGCTTGTAAAGCTTTTGTTAAGACTTTACGACGTCAGCGAGGGCGAGATACTGCTTGACGGTGAGAATATAAAGGAATACGACCTTTCGTCCTACCGCGACTGCTTTGGTACGGTATTTCAGGATTTCAAGATGTTCTCGCTGAGCGTCAAGGACAACGTGCTGCTTCGCCCTTCGGATAAGGAGGATGACGAGCGAGTGCTGGATGCGCTCCGCGAGAGCGGAGCGTATGCGAGGGTTGAGAGGATGGACAAGGGAATAGATACCATTCTTACGCGTGAGTTCGACGACAAAGGCGAGAACCTTTCAGGCGGCGAGCAGCAGAAGCTCTCGCTTGCGCGTATCTTCGCCGACAGAACGCCATTCGTCCTGCTCGACGAGCCGTCAAGCGCGCTCGACCCGATAGCAGAATACACTATGTTTGAGAATATGATGCGCGCGACCGAGGGAAGAAGCGTTATATTTATATCGCACCGCCTCTCGTCCGCCGTGCTTGCGGACAGAGTATTGCTTATGGACGGCGGCACTATCGCCGAGAGCGGCACGCATGCCGAGCTTATGGCGCTTGGCGGCAAGTATGCCGAGATGTTTCATAGACAAGCCGAGAACTATCTCGGGGAGTCCTGCTATGAGGAAAGCGAGGTGAGGGCAAATGGCTAAAAGACCGAGACAGAAGCTTTCAAGAATAGTCAGAAACAACGTGATAATGATAGGTAAGATCGCCAGATACACACCTCTCTATTTCGTATTTATGATAATCGAGGGTGTCGTATGGGGACTGATAAACTCAGCAGTGGCGATATTCAACTACAATCTGCTCAACGCCGTTGACGAGGGACTTGAATTCTCGTATGCGGCAAAGATAATCGGCGCGATGGCGCTGTTCTATGCGCTCGCCTACGGCTTTGACAAGCTTTATTGGTGCATCATAAACCCCTTGCTCCGACAGAAGCTGCATCTTCGTATGCACGAGGAGCTTTTCGTAAAATCCCGCTCGCTTGATCTCTCCTGCTTTGACGATCCCGAGTTCTATAACGATTTCGTCTGGGCGATGAACGAGTCGGATACCCGTGCGATAGAGGTCATTGAGGACACGGGCAAGCTGATAAACCGAATAGTCAGCTCGTTTGCCACCTTCGGCATACTTTTCACTGTCGATACCGTCATCGCGCTGATACTATTCACCTCGTCGGTGATAACCGTGATAGCCAACCTCATAGGCAACAAGGTAAGCTTTAAGCACAGCAAGGAATCAAATCCGCTCTGGAGAAAAAAGAGCTACATCAACAGAGTCTATCACCTTGCCGATCACGCTAAGGAGCTGAGGATCAGACATGCCGACGAGCTTCTGATGAAGGAGTACGACGACAACACCGAGGAGATAATCAAGGTCGAGCGAAAGTACGGAAAGAAGTATTTTCTGCTCTACGGTCTGAGCTGGAATACGCTTGGAGATATCTCGTTCTATACCATCATTCTCTATATGATCTTTCTTCTCTCGTCGGGAGATATGCTGGTCGGAGAATTCGCGGCGAGCGTGAGCGTGGTGTGGAGCGCAAGATGGATGCTTACGGACCTGACTGAGCGACTTACAAAATATCCTCGCCACTCGCTTTATATCGAGAAATATCTTGAGTTTATGCGCTTTGAGCCGAGGATCAAGGGAGGAATTACAGATATCCCCGAATTTGAGAGCCTTGAGCTGCGCAACGTAAGCTTCTCCTACGAGTTCTCTGCCCACCCGAAATATCAATTCCACGAGGCAGATCACGTGGCGGCAAAGGCTGACGGAGAGGGCAAGGATGCGCTTCGAGGCGTGAATATGACTATCCGCAAGGGAGAAAAGATCGCTATCGTCGGATACAACGGCGCGGGCAAGACCACGCTTATCAAGCTGATAATGCGCTTTTATGACGTAAGTGAGGGCGAGATACTCTATAACGGAGTGAATATCAAGGAATACGATCCTACAGTCTACAGAGAACGCATAGGCACGGTCTTCCAGGACTATAAGATATTCGCTACCTCTCTTGCCGAGAACGTGCTTGGCAGAGAGTATCGCGAGGGCGACGACGAGCAGGTGCTCTCAGCACTCAACGCGGCGGATTTTGACGAGAAGCTCTCGCGCCTTGAGGGGGGAATACAGACGCATATGACGAGAGAGTTCAACGATAAGGGAGCTAACCTTTCGGGCGGTGAATCTCAGAAGGTAGCGATAGCGCGAGTATTCGCGCGTGAATATCCCATCGTGGTCATGGATGAGCCGTCGAGCGCGCTCGATCCTATGGCGGAGTATAACCTCAATCAGTCTATCCTGCATACCACCGAGGAAAAGACGGTAATATTTATATCTCATCGCCTTTCAACAACGCGTATCGCGGATAAGATATATATGTTCGATACGGGGCGGTTGATAGAGGAGGGAAGCCACGAGGAGCTTCTTCTCTCGGACGGCAAATATGCCGAAATGTTCAAGCTTCAGTCGCAAAATTACAGATCTTAAAGTAAAAGCCTTTTCTCCCACGGGAGAAAAGGCTTTTTGCTTGATATTCTAACGGCGGGAGGGAGACCCCTCCCCTACAAACAAATATTAAGGTAACAATTAAACCTGTAGGGACAG
>CALCTA010000072.1 GCA_937893945.1 uncultured Clostridia bacterium
CTCGCAAGACGCTCGTTATATACCTTTGAGAATGAATTATATACCGAGAATGCCGACGAAGCACTGTCATAGACCAATACGTATCTGTCTGAGCAAACTATGTTCGGAGAATAGTATTCGGTATTACTCTTTAGCGTTCTTCTTCCGCCCGCGGTAAAGACCGACACGGCTGAGGGAGACGCGCTCACCAGACCGCCGCGGTAAAGAGCGAAGGTCTGTCGGCTGTCGGAGTCATAAGAAAGCACCTGATAACTCGGCACCTCGCTATCTGCCGCGGTAGAAAAATCCTTGAGCAGATAGAAGAAATTATCGTAGGTTATCTCCTTATAATTAGTTGCAAGAGATATTATCATAAAGACAATGAGAATAAGCCAGAGGAGTCGCTCCGCTACCTTGTAGAGAGCCGATACGTTAGCGTAGTAGGTATCTCCCGCACCGTTAAAATCCTCATGTCTGAGAACTCTTTCCTTCTGAGGCTCGGGGTTAAAGAAATCGCCCAACTTACCGAAGTTGTTGAGTATTTTTTCCTTTGTGAGCCGCTCCTTTTTTTCGTTTTGATTGTATTCTGCTCCGTCCGAGGCAGGCGGCGTTTCTTTTTTATCTTTTTTGGGGATACTTTCTTTGATCTTATCAAACGTATCCTTGAAATTGAATTTCACTTATCTGCCTCCTTTCGCAAAATAGGTCGAGCGTCAATAAACTACTCTGTTAAGATAAAGTCCTTCAGGCGGAGCTGTACATCCTGCCTGTCTTCTGTCGTGCGCGTCTATTATATGGGGGATATCATCTACGGCTATCTTTCCGTAGGCTACGTCTATCAGCGTTCCCGTAAATATGCGCACCATATTGTAAAGAAAACCGTCGGCGCTTACTCTGAAGGTGATGAGATCTCCCTCTCTTTTCACCTCTGCCTCATACACCTCTCTGACGGTGTCCTTGACAGCAGAATCCGCCGCCATAAAGGATGAAAAATCCTTTTTTCCGACGAGCATAGCCGCCGCTTTCTTCATATTTTCAAGTCCCTCACCGTCAATAAGCTTCGGGCAATGCCAAGCTCTGCCCTCAAGGAAGGGATCTCGCACCTGACGGTTAAGGATCTTATATTCATATTCCTTGTATTTTACGTCATATCGCGGATGAAAGCTATCCTCAACCGCCTCCGCGCTGAATACTGCTATATCCGAGGGCAGCCAATGCGACATTGCCTGCGGTATGCGAGATACGGGAATATTGGTATCGATAAAGCTTTCTTTTTTCTTAGTTACCGCAACGCAGAACTCGTTGGCGTGAACTCCGCTATCTGTACGGCTGCAGCCAACTATGTCGCAGTCGTATCCAAACAGCTGCTTTGCCGCCTCGTTAAGCTTTTGCTGGACAGATACACCGTTCGGCTGTACCTGATATCCGCAATAAGCGCTTCCAAGGAATGAAAGGCGTAATAAGATCTTCATACTGCCTCCCTTACATAGTATATCCTATCTTCAGAATATTCAGCGCGACAAGTCCTGCTCCAAACAGAAGAATGAGGAAAAGAGGGATTATATCGGCAAAGCGAAGCTTTCGCACTGTCATTCTCGTTCTTCCCTCTCCGCCGTTGTAGCATCTGCATTCCATCGCGGTGGCAAGGTCGCCCGCGCGGTTAAATGCCGATACAAATAGCGGTATCAGGACGGGAACGAGAGCTTTTGCTCTTGATACAAGGCTTCCGCTTGTAAAATCCGCTCCTCTTGACTTTTGCGCGGTCATTATCCTATCTGTCTCCTCGGTGAGAGTCGGGATAAAGCGCAGAGCTATAGTCATCATCATAGCAAAGCTATGCACGGGAACGTGCAGCTTCTTGAGGGGAGAAAGCAGATCCTCGATAGCATTGGTGAGAGCTATCGGCGTTGTCGTATAGGTCATAAGCATACTCGTGCCTATAATGAGCGCGGTTATTCTTATCATAATAAACAGCGCCGCATAAATTCCCTCGACGTATATTTTTATAAATTTCCATTCAAACAGAAGTTGCTCTCCCGAAGTCCAGAATATATTGAGAGCCGCCGTAAAGCCGAGGACGAACAGCACCGCCTTAAGTCCCTTGAGAACTATGCGGAGCGGTATTCTTCCAAGCATTACGAGTGCTATTGCCGAAAGGAGCAAAAGCGCGTAGCTCAATACGTTCTTACACATAAAGGAGCAAACTATATACAGTATGGTCAAGATTATCTTGACGCGCGGGTCGAGCCTGTGCAGCGGCGACTCGGCAGGATAATACTGACCGAATGCAATACTTTTCATCTTTTGTAAAACCCGAAATCCTTATCAATCTTGGTAGAGCTTCATTATCTCCTCAAAAGCCTCTTCTACGGTAAAGACTGAGGTGTCAAGCTCAATACCCTTATCCTTGAGCGCGAGCATCAGTCTCGTTATCTGCGGTACGTCAAGTCCTACTGCCGAGAGCTCGTCTGCTCTTGTAAATATCTCGCGACATTCGCCCTCAAGGAGAATTTTTCCTCCCGACATAACTATAAGTCTGTCGCAGTAGCGTGCCATATCCTCCATACTATGACTTACGATAAGCACCGTGCTTCCGCTCTTTTTTTGATATTCGACTATATTGTTGAATATCGCGTCTCTTCCACGGGGGTCAAGTCCAGCGGCAGGCTCGTCAAGTATGAGAAGCTCGGGGCGCATGGCAATTATTCCCGCAATCGCCGCTCTTCTCTTTTGTCCACCCGAGAGGTCAAAGGGAGATTTATCAAGAAGGTCTCGCTCAAGTCCGACGAAATCCGCCGCCTCAAGAACTCTCTCGTTTATCTCTTCGTCACTAAGTCCCATATTCTTAGGGCCGTAGGCGATATCCTTATAGATAGTCTCCTCAAAAAGCTGATACTCAGGATATTGCATCACAAGTCCTACTCGAAAGCGTATCTTGTTGATATCCTTAGGTCTTGCCCAGATATCAGCTCCGTCAAGCAGAACTCTGCCCTCGTACGGTTTTAGCAGACCGTTGAACATCTGCACGAGAGTAGATTTTCCGGATCCCGTATGCCCTATAAGTCCCGTTACCGTACCGCTTTGTATATTCAGATCAATACCGTCAAGCGCCTTTATCTCGTAAGGCGTTTTTCTGGCGTGAAAATAGCTTAAATTTTCAACCGTTATCTTATCTGACATTTTATCTTCCTTTACTGCTTTTTAAGAGAACGCTCTATCAGCAGAGCGCAATCCTCAAGAGAGACACACTCGCCCTCAAGTGATATTCCCGCCGCTCTGAGCTTATGGACAAGCTCGGTACATTGAGGGATAGCAAGTCCGCACTCGCGAAGCATCTCCTCTTTTTCAAAAACCTCGGACGGTGTTCCGTCGAGTATGAGCCTGCCGTCGTCAAGCACAATAACTCTGTCGGCTCTTGCCGCCTCGTCCATATAGTGCGTTATCATTATGACCGTTATGCCCTTATCGCGATTAAGTCGCTCTATAGCCTCCATAACGTCCTTTCGTCCAAGAGGATCGAGCATAGCCGTGGATTCATCAAAAATGATACATTCGGGCATCATTGCCATAACACCCGCTATCGCCACTCTTTGCTTCTGTCCGCCCGAAAGTCTGTGAGGCTCGTGCTTTGCATACTCGGTCATTCCTACGTATCGGAGCACCTCGTCAACTCTTTTTCTTATATCGGCAGGGCGGACGCCTAAATTTTCAGGGCCGAAGGCAACGTCATCCTCAACGATAGTCGCTACGAGCTGATTGTCGGGGTTCTGAAATACCATTCCCACGGTTTTGCGAAGCGCAAGGATATCCTCATCACTCATATTCTCGTCGGATACGTCCTTACCGCCTACGTATATCTTACCCTCGGTGGGTGTCAAAATTATATTGAGAAGCTTTGCAAGAGTTGATTTTCCGGAGCCGTTATGTCCGAGTATCGCCACGAACTCACCCTTGTTTATCTCAAATGAGATATTCTTAAGCGCCTTGTGTCCGTTCGCTTCATCCTCGTCGTAAAGGTAGGAAAGATTTTCTACTTTTATAAAGGTTTCTGCCATAGTTTCCCTTTCGTTAATATCAGGTCTTCTGCCACCTTGCGCTTGCTCCGCAGGGGATCGCAAGTCCCGTACTTGTAGCGCGTAGTCCAAGCTCGCGGGATTCAAGCCTACCGCCGTATCTCGATACTACCTTAAGTCCAAGGATATACTGCATAGCGGCAGGAGAAAGTCCCGTCGTATAAGAATTGACGAGGAAGAAGAGCGGCTCGTCCGAAAGCAAGGAAGATGCGAGTGTGATAAGCTCGTCAACGCTGTCCTCTATCTTCCACACCTCGCCCGAAGGTCCTCTTCCGTAAGAGGGCGGATCCATTATCACGGCATCGTATTTGTTGCCTCGACGGATCTCACGCTCAACGAACTTCTTGCAGTCGTCAACTATGTATCTTATAGGCGCGTCTGCAAGTCCCGAGAGTGCCGCATTCTCCTTAGCCTGAGCGACCATTCCCTTTGCCGCGTCAACGTGAACGACAGATGCGCCCGCAGCCGCAGCCGCAACGGTAGCACCGCCCGTATATGCAAAGAGATTGAGCACCTTTATCGGTCTACCTGCCTTTTTTATCAACTCCGAGAACCAATCCCAGTTAGCCGCCTGCTCGGGAAAAAGTCCCGTATGCTTAAAGCCCATGGGTTTTAAGCAAAAGTTCAGACTGCCGTAGCTTATATTCCAAGTCGCAGGCAGAGTATTTTTACTCCAACCGCCACCACCGCCCGAGGAACGCTTATATATCGCATCAGCGCTCTTCCAAGCCTTGTGCGACGCCGCGTTCTTCCATATTATCTGCGGATCGGGGCGTCTGAGGATATACTTACCCCAGCGCTCAAGACGCTCTCCGTCAGATGCGTCAAGTAATTCGTAATCCTTCCAACCGTCTGCTATCCACATATATCTTCTCCTGTAATTTCAAAAGTAATAGGCTTCTCGCAAGGACTATTTGAGATTATAGTAGCTTGCAAGTTTTGATGCGCCCGAGTGCGCATGGCAAACGGCTATCGCAAGAGCGTCTGCTGTATCGTCGGGCTTTGGCGGCTTCTGAAGTCCGAGCAGCATAGTTACCATCGTAATGACCTGCTTCTTTTCAGCCCTGCCGTATCCAACTACCGCTTGCTTTACTTGAAGCGGTGTGTATTCGGATATCTTGACTCCCTTGCTCTTGGCACACATAAGTATAACCCCTCTCGCCTCCGCAACTCTGATACCCGTAGTGATATTGGTGTTAAAGAAAAGCTCCTCTACAGCCATCTCGTCGGGATGATAGGTGTCTATAAGATGCTCAAGTCCCTTGTATATCAGCAAGAGTCTGTCCTCGGTGGGAGTATGCGCAGGCGTATCTATAGAACCGTATCCGAGCGTAGTCATTTTAGAGCCGTTATATTCTATTACTCCCCAGCCTACGATAGCAAGTCCGGGGTCAATACCCAAAATGATCATTTTCTCCCTCCTGTACAAAATTACCCAAAGTACATTATAGCACATTTTACCTGATAAGTCAAATAAAATTTGCTAAATTGTAAAATTTATAATATATATTTACAAATTATTGATAATATGATAAAATAATATTAACGAGTATTTCACGAAAAGCAGGTACTTATATGAACGTTATAAAATACCGTGTAAACGACGTCATAGAGCTTAAGAAGGAGCATCCTTGCGGCTCAAAGCAATTCAAGGTGCTGCGCGTCGGCGGAGTTATGAGAATAGTATGTCTCGGATGCTCAAGAGACATGGATATAGACAGGCTAAAGCTTGAAAAGGCAACGAAAAAAGTAATCTATTCAGGGGAGGACGGACAAGGTGAATAATTCTGCAAATACCTCACTTTATCCCGAGGAGCGCAAAAGCGGATTTCATCCCAAGCGCTTTTTGAAGGACCTTCAGCAAAAGCTGTATGCAAGTCGCTCCTCTTATCTCGCGTTTTGCTTCCTCGTTCCCGTCGTACTGATGTTCGGCATCTATCTTACACGCGCGCTTCACCCCTTTGGAAACGGCACGCCGCTCGTTCTTGACCTGAACGCTCAGTACGTTTATTTCTTTGAGGGATTGAGAAATCTGGTGTACGGAGAAGCCGACAGCTTTCTTTATTCATTCTCCCGCTCTCTCGGCGGTGAGTTTATGGGAATGTACGCATACTATCTCGCAAGCCCTCTCTCCTATATAGTTGCGCTTTTCCCTCAGGACAGAATTCAGGAGGCTATCCTGACCATCATTCTTATCAAGACAGGACTTAGCGGACTGACATTCGGCTTTTATCTTCATAAGCATACTAAAAAAGCAAATAAGCTTGCCGTCATCACGTTCTCTGTTCTCTACGCGCTTTCGGCGTACGGAGTATGTCAGCAGAGCAACACTATGTGGATAGATGCGCTCGTATGGCTTCCTATCTTCACGTACGCTCTTGAGCAGCTTATGCTCAACCGAAAGTACAAGCTCTACGTTATTTCCCTCTCGCTCATTCTTATAAGCAATTACTATATCGGATATATGGTATGCATCTACGCGGTGCTTTATTTCTTCTACTACTACTTCTCAAGAAAGGCGCAGGAGATAAATCCCCGCGGTGAAAAGCTCCACTTTATCAGGACAGGCGTGAGATTTGCGCTCTTCTCTATCCTTTCGGCAGCGATAGCCGCATTTATGCTCGTAGCGGCTTATTACTCTCTCGGATTTGGAAAATCAGAATTTTCGGATCCCAACTGGTCCCCAAAGGCAAATTTTGAGATAATTGACATGCTCGTCAAATTCCTGCCGGGATCTTACGACACCTTCGAGCCCTCGGGTATTCCCTTCCTTTATTGCGGCATACTTACGCTCATAATGCTACCCGTTTATTTTACAACAAAGAAAATAACCTCACGCGAGAAGGTAGCGGCGCTCGGAATGATAGCCTTCTTCCTTTTCTCACTTATTTTCAATCCGCTTGACCTCGTTTGGCACGGATTTTCTGCTCCCAACTGGCTTAACGGAAGATACAGCTTCATGTTCTGCTTCTTTATACTCATCCTTGCGTACAAGGCGTTTGGAAATCTCGGGCGGGTCAGCGAAAGGTTTATTCTCGGAATATCGGCATTCCTCGTGCTTTTCGTCGCGGTTGCCGAGAAGTTTGAGCTTGAAAGCTTTATAAACTCAGAAAACAAGCTGCTTACATTCGGATGTGTCTGGTTCTCTATCGTATTTATCATAGCGCTTCTCGTGCTTCTCTGCTTGCGCATCCGTCTTAAGAGCAAAAAAACTCAGCGTTGCATTTCGGCAGTTCTCGCAGCTGTGGTTTGCCTTGAGGTGTTTGCCAATGGTGTGGTCTGCTTTATAAAGATCAACGACGACGTTCTCTTTACCAAGTACAGCAGCTATCAGGATTTTATTGACGGTGTTCGCCCTGTGGTTGAGGACGTAAAGGAATACGACGGCGGATTTTACCGTATGGAAAAGATCAAGCACCGTCAGAAGAACGATAATTTTGCTCTCGGCATCAGAGGACTTTCTAACTCCACCTCTACCCTCAATGCCGATGCGATCCAGTTCCTTAATTACTTTGGATACACCGGAAGAGCGCATCTTACTCAGTACAACGGCGGCACTCCCCTTTCGGATTCTCTACTTGGAATAAAGTACGTTATCGACGAATCCGACTCGGTCAAGCTCGATAATATCTACGAGCATGTCAGTGAGATCGAAAACGAGGATTACAAGGTCTATCGCAATCCTTACGCACTCTCGCTCGCATACGGCGTTTCTGACGGCTTGCTTGAATTCGATATGGCAGAGTACTCTACCTTCTTTGATCGCTTCAACAATATTCTTGCCACGATGCTTGACGAAGAGGAGAGTATAGACGCCTTCAAGCCTGTTACAAAGATGGACGCCAACCGCGGTAACTGCAGGGAGGTCGAGATGATGACCTCTTTGAAATACACCGCTCCCTCAGACACGACGGGTACGTTTACCCTTACCTATACTGCTCCGTATTCGGGAAATTATTATTTCTACACACCCGTCAACTCCTCTACTCCCGATAACCTTGACCTCAGGATCAACTCGGGTGCTAAGTTCTCTTACCTTGAGAGAGACACCAACCATATCGTAAAGGTGGGATACTTTGAGGAAGGTAGCGAGATCAAATTCACTTTTTATATGTCTGAGAGTGGATATCTTACCATCAATACCAAGAGCGCATGCCTTTGGTATCTTGACAGCGAGGTCTATAACGAGGCAATGACAAGAATGCTTGATCAGCCTCAGCTGATTATTGACGACGCGTCCGAGGATGACAATATTTTCGGCACTATGACTACTGCCGCGAAGGATCAGACTGTGCTTACCACCATTCCCTACGACGAGGGCTGGCAGGTTTACGTTGACGGCGAGCGCGTAGAGATATACGAAACGCTTGACGCGCTTATGGCGTTTGACATAGCAGAGAGCGGCGAGCATTCCGTGGAAATGAAATATATGCCTGCTGTTTATAAGCTCGGCACACTTCTCTCTATCGTTGCTATCATTACTTTTCTTGTACTTGTGGTGCTTGACCTTATTCTCAAAAATACTCTGTTTAAGAAAAAGCCTCTGATGTGCGCTGAGGATATTTGGGTGCTTGAAGATTTTGACACCGAAGATTCTCCCGTTCTGAAGGAAAACGCCGAGACTATCCTAAAAGAAAGCTCCGAGGAGCCGCAACAGGCTGAGACTGACGAACAGACAGTTTCCAAGGACGACCAAGAAAATTCCTAAAAAATTACGGAGGACTACCCATGTTTTACTATATAAGCGGCAAGCTCGCGCATCTTGATCCTACCTTTGCGGTGGTAGATGCGGGTGGCGTGGGATACAAGCTTACCATCTCGGGAAGCACTCACGCGGCTATGCCCCACCGTCTGACTGTCAGCGAGCCGCCGGACGTCAAGCTTTATTCCTATATGGCAGTCCGTGAGGACGGCGTGGAGCTTTTTGGATTTGCAAGCGAGGAGGAGCTTTCCTCCTTCAAGCTACTTATCACGGTCTCGGGCGTCGGTCCTAAGGCGGCGCTCTCTATACTCACTCAGCTCACCCCTCAGAAGCTCGCTATCGCTATCTGCACCGAGGACAAGAAGGCTATCGCAAAGGCAAACGGCATCGGACCTAAGACCGCCGCGCGAATAGTTCTTGAGCTTAAGGACAAGCTTAAGCAGCAGACGGTATTTGAAGGCGACGAGGCGCTCTCTCTTAACGATACGGCAGAGCTTAGTGGATCGTCGAGTAAGAGGAAGGATGCCGAGGACGCTCTTGCGGTGCTCGGATACTCGAGAAACGAGGCTTCAAGCGTTCTGCGCACTATTGACACACAAAATCTTGAGCTTGACGAGATCATTCGTCAGGCACTCAAGAAGCTTATGAGATAACGGAGGTATCAGATGTTCGAAAACGAAGATTTTGATTTTGAAAACCGAATAATCACTACCTCCTACACCCGTGAGGACGGAGACACCGACACATCTCTCCGCCCCAAATCACTTGACGATTATATTGGTCAGGAGAAGGTAAAAGAAAACCTTAAGATCTATATTGAGGCGGCTAAGATGAGAGGCGAGAGCCTTGATCACGTTCTGCTTTACGGCCCTCCCGGTCTTGGTAAGACCACACTTTCAAACATTATCGCAAACGAGATGGGTGTCAATATCAGAGTTACCTCGGGTCCCGCTATAGAGAAGCAGGGCGACCTTGCCGCGCTTCTCACAAATCTCTCTGAGGGCGACGTTCTTTTTATAGATGAGATACACCGCCTTTCGCGCTCTGTCGAGGAGATACTTTATCCCGCAATGGAGGATCACGCGCTCGATATAATTATCGGCAAGGGTCCCTCGGCGAGAAGCATTCGTATAGACCTTCCGTCTTTTACTCTTATCGGTGCAACGACAAGAGCGGGACAGCTCACCACTCCTCTGCGCGACAGATTCGGCGTACTGCTAAAGCTCGAGCTTTACACTCCCGAGGAGCTTACCACGATAGTTATCAGGAGTGCGGGAATTCTCGGCTTTGACATTACTCCCGACGGTGCGTACGAAATAGCCTCACGCTCCCGTGGAACGCCCCGTGTGGCTAACCGCCTACTCAAGCGCGTAAGAGACTTCGCGCAGGTCAGCGGTCAGGCAACTATTGACTCTAAGATAGCTAATTTTGCGCTTCAGCGCCTTGAGATAGACCAGCTCGGTCTTGACAACACCGACAGAAAGATGATGGAAACTATCATCAAGTTCTACGGCGGAGGGCCTGTCGGTCTTGAAACTCTTGCGGCTACGGTCGGCGAGGAGGCTATCACGCTTGAGGACGTTTACGAGCCATATCTTCTTCAGATAGGCTTCCTCTCGCGCACACCTCGCGGAAGATGCGTAACGAGACTTGCTTACGAGCATCTCGGCCTTCCCTACCAGACTCACAACACCCCATCAAAGCCTGCTGAACAGATAGACTTCTTTGAGGGAAGCAACTGATAAGGAGATATCATGTACGGTCTTGGAACAATAATCAATACAGTCGCGATAGTTCTCGGCGGCATTCTCGGTCTCCTTTTCGGAAAGCTAATTAAGGAGAGACATCAGGACTCTCTCGGCAAGGCGTGCGGAATTGCGGTGCTCTTTATCGGTATCGCGGGTGCGCTTGAAGGCATTATGTCTCTTGCAGATGACGGAAGCCTTGTGTCAGGTCGCTCCTTGCTTATAGTGGTCTGTCTGACGCTCGGCGCGCTTGTCGGAGAGCTTATAAATATTGAGGGCTGGTTTGAGCGTTTCGGTGAATTTCTTAAGAGAAAAACCGGTAGCTCGGGCGACAATAATTTTGTAAACGGCTTTCTTTCAGCATCCTTTACCGTCTGCATCGGCGCTATGGCAATAGTCGGCGCTATCGAGGACGGAGTGAGCGGAGATTTTTCTATTCTTCTGACAAAATCCATTCTTGATTTTATAATCATTATGGTAATGACGGGCAGTCTCGGCAAGGGCTGTATCTTCTCTGCTATTCCCGTAGCGATTCTTCAAGGTAGCGTAACGCTTCTTGCGAGATTTATCGCTCCACTTCTGACAACTGCCGCTCTCGGAAATCTTTCTATGATAGGCTCGATACTTATCTTCTGCGTCGGACTCAATCTCGTCTGGGGCAGAAAAATACGCGTGGCAAACCTGTTGCCTGCTATAATCTTCGCAGTTGCCGCCGCGTTTTTGCCGATCTCACTATAAAAGCAAAAAATCTAATCTTCTCTGCATCGTTTGCAAAGAAACATCGAGCACCACCAATCCTCTTTGGTGGTGCTATTTTATAAAGTCCAAAAACATAACACAAACCGATAATTTTTCTCTCAAAATGCGTTATTGATTTTATAATTTATTTGCTGTATAATATAGACGTCGACAAACAGATTGCTTTGCAGAGCGAGTAATTTTACACGGAGGAAAAAATGAAACTTGCAATTGGAGAAAACATACGCAATTTCCGAAAGAAAAACGACTTGACGCAGGAGGCACTTGCCGACCGTTTGGGCGTGAGCTATCAATCGATCAGCCGTTGGGAGAACGGCACGACCTATCCTGACCTCGAACTGATCCCCGCCATTGCCGAGGTGCTTTCCGTTACTGTTGATGAGCTTCTCGGAATGCCGCAGATAGAAAAAGAAAAGCGTGCAGTTGCAGCCTTTGACGAGCTTCGCCGCGAGTGTATGAAGCGCGATTATGATGCCGACAAGATCGTAGATCTTCTTCGCGATATACGAAGGAATTATCTTGAGAGCGACTACGCGTGGCGCCCGTGGACTGAAGGAAACGATTGGGCTTTCCGCGATCCAAAAATACTTCCAGAGGTGCGCTTGTTAGCGGAAGCATATCTTGAGAGAAAACCAATGTTCACACACACGATTAAAACAATGGCTAACATTGAAGATGAAGAGCATTTAGAGGATTTTTTAAAGAAATACTCAACAGCATTTGATTGTTCTGAACGCGCCTTAATGTATGAAAGATATTTGCGTCGCTATGATTCAGAACGATTCGAACCCGAAAGAAGATATCAACTGTATCACGCTTTTACCAAATTGCTTTGTCCGCGTTATTTGCTGAAGCTGGATGAAAGCAACTGCAATAGCGAAAGTGCAAATGATTTTATGGAAAGGATACTTCTCATAATTCGCAGTGATGCCATCGATGATCGTCCTGATATATGGGTGGCTGATAGAATTGAGCTTGCACTGAAATCAGCGATGAAGCTTACGGATTGCGGCAAACTTGATGAAGCCCTCGCGCGAATAGCTTCGGCTGTTAAGCTATTGGAGGAAACTATGAAAATCACAGAAAAAGTAACTTTACCCGCTTCCTGCCGTTTCCTTGATGGAATGGAGTGGACGGCAGCAGAAAACTGGCACAGAGAAAACAACAACCCCGATGCGCTGGAAGAACGAATGATTTTTATTACTACGGAGATGAACGGCGTTATGACGGGTATCTGCTTGAACCCCAGTGAACAATTATCTACTTTACGTGGAAAAGAATTTGATCCGCTTCGCTATAATCCCGAGTTTATAAAGCTTTGCGAACGAGTGAAAGCGTTAATTGTTACTAAGCAGGACTTGTGATCCTCATATTTTCCGAATATCAAAAGCCACCACGAAAACCGTGGTGGCTCAACACGTAAAAATTCACATTATTTGGGCATAAGCTAAATTTCAAAAATTGTCGCCACTTATGAAGCAAACTAACGTAAAGCCTCGCCCTTAGGGAGAGGTGGCGGCGAATGCCGACGGAGAGGGAAAAGAAAGCTTTACGCTAATAACCTCTCAGTCCGCATACGCGTCCAGCTCTCCTAAAAGGAGAGCCTTTGATTTTGCATAACTTTTTGTATAGGTGTTTCTTCGATAAGTTTTTCAATAGGCAGAGCCACCACGAAAACCGTGGTGGCTCATTTCAATTTTACGATGATATCGCATACGCTCACATCGTTTTTTATTTTATTTCGTCATCTTCTCCTGCTTTACCTTATGGTCGATGACGTGGCGTGAGGCAAGCTCGTTTCTGATATCGTCGAGCGAGATTCCCATTTCTATCATAAGCACCATAACGTGATAAACAAGGTCGGATATCTCGTAGATCGTCTCTGCCTTATCGTCAGCCTTGCCTGCGATGATGACCTCGGTGCATTCCTCACCGACCTTTTTGAGAATTTTATCAATTCCCTTTTCAAAAAGATAGGTGGTGTAAGAGCCTTCCTTTTTTTCAAGCTTTCTGCCCTCGATGACCTTCATAAGAGCTTCAAGTGAAAACTCGGCAGCCTCTCCCTCATAAACGGGATAGTTGAAGCAAGAGTCTGTTCCGAGATGGCAAGCGGGACCGTCCTTGTTTACAACTACCGTGAGGGCATCCTTGTCGCAATCTGCTGTGATGCTCACGATATGCTGCTTATTTCCCGAAGTCTCTCCCTTTCTCCAAAGCTCCTGACGTGAGCGCGACCAGAAGCAAGTCGTGCCCTCGTTCATGCTTATCTCAAGGCTTTCTCTGTTCATATATGCGACTGTCAGCACCTTTTTGCTGACTGCATCTACTACTACTGCGGGGATAAGTCCCTTCTCGTCAAATTTCAGTTCGTCTATTTTTATAAATTCTGCCATTGTTTACTCCTTTTAAATACGCACGTTTATATCCGCCGATCTGAGTGTTTGCTTAAGATGTGATATATCCACCTCTCCGAAGTGGAAAATGGATGCCGCAAGGCCTGCGTCAACCTTAGGTAGCGACTTGAAGAGAGTGATAAAATCTTCTTCCTTGCCCGCACCGCCCGAGGCGATGACGGGAACGTTGACCGCATCACACACCGCTGAGAGCATTTCAAGGTCAAAGCCGCGCTTCACTCCGTCGGTATCTATACTGTTTACCACTATCTCTCCCGCACCGTTTGAAACACAGCGCTTTATCCAGGAGATAGCCTCCATACCCGTATCCTCTCTGCCGCCCTTGGCAAAAACACGGAATTCTCCGCCCACGCGTTTTATATCGACCGAGAGAACTACGCACTGATCGCCGTACTTCTTTGCCGCCTCAAGCACGAGGTCGGGGTTTCTTATAGCGCCCGAATTGACGCTGACCTTATCTGCACCGCATTTAAGCACTCGGTCAAAGTCATCAAGGCTGTTTATGCCGCCGCCTACTGTGAGCGGAATAAAGACCTTTGAAGCCGCTTCGGTAAGAATGTCGGTAAATAATGCTCTGCCCTCGGCAGATGCCGTTATATCGTAAAATACGAGCTCGTCAGCGCCGCTGCTGCTATAGAATTGCGCGAGGCTCACGGGCGAGGAGACGTCGGCAAGTCCTAAAAAATTAACTCCTTTTACCACGCGTCCGTCCTTGACATCAAGGCAAGGGATTATTCTTTTGGTTATCACGTCAGTTCCCTCCGTTTTGCGCTGAGATGAAGTCGGCAAGCCTGATAACATCCGAAAGATTTATCGCACCCGTATAAATCGCCTTTCCGACGATCGCTCCGAAAAGTCCCATATTTGAGAGCACGGCGATATCCTCCATTGAGGACACTCCGCCTGAGGCGATGATATTAAGCTCGAACTCATCGTAAAGTTCGCGATAAAGCTCACGGTTAGTGCCTGACATCATTCCGTCCTTGGAAATGTCGGTGCAAATGATAGTCTTTACTCCAAACGCTTCAAGCTTCTTGCAAAACTCCTTGCAGGAAAGCTCAGATATCTCAAGCCAGCCCTTTATAGCAACGAAGCCGTCCTTGATATCCACACCAACGACTATTCTCTCTCCGTAAAGGCTTACCGCCTCAGAAAGAAAATCGGGATCTGTAACGGCAGCCGTGCCTATTATCACTCTATCAACGCCGATGTCTATGTACTGACGAACTTTATCAAGCGTGCGGATACCGCCGCCCACCTCTACCGAGAGATCAGTTCTCTGTATTATTCTTTTAATAGTTTCAAAATTTGCGGTAGTGCCGTCCTTTGCTCCGTCAAGGTCAACGACGTGCAGGTATTTTGCCCCTGCCCTCTCAAAGCTCTCGGCAACAGCGGCAGGATCGTCGCTGTAAACCGTTACCTTTTCATAGTCGCCCTTGACGAGACGCACCGCCTTTCCGCCCAAAAGATCTATTGCGGGTATTATATTCATTGCTTATTTATATTCCTTGTTAGTTTATTTCACAGAATGCCTTAAGTATCGCAAGCCCTACGCGCTCGCTCTTCTCGGGGTGGAACTGCACTCCGCAGACGTTGTTGCATCTCACCGCCGCAGTCAGCTCCGCGCCGTACTCTGCCGTAGCTATTACCGACTCGTCGCAGTCTGCGCCATAGTATGAGTGAACGAAATAGACGCAGTCGCCCTCGTCGAGATATTTGAAAAGCTCATCCTTCTTTTCTCCGAAATGAAGAGCGTTCCAGCCGATGTGAGGTATTTTGAGGTCCTTGGGGATAACGTCCGATATAGGTCTGATGCTTCCCTTGATGAGCCCAAGTCCCTCGTGTTCGCCGTATTCGTAGCTTTTCTCAAAGAGCATCTGCATACCAAGACAAATTCCGAGCAGAGCCTTGCCGCTGCTCACCTCTCGCTTTATCACCTCGTCAAGTCCACTCTCGCGAAGCTTGCGCGCGGCATCCTCAAACGCGCCTACACCCGGAAGCACTATTCTATCTGCCCTCGCTATGACCTCAGGGTCAGAGGTAACGCAGATATCCGCACCGATGCTTTTAAACGAGCAAGTGAGCGAAAAGAGATTGCCCACGCCGTAATCGATGATACCGACCATCACAGCACCCCCTTGGTGGAAGGAATGTCATTGGTTCCGTCCAGGGCCACGGCAGCTTTCAGGCTCCGGGCAACGGATTTGAATGCCCCCT
>CALCTA010000073.1 GCA_937893945.1 uncultured Clostridia bacterium
TGCGAGCAAAACGACCTGAGCTCGCTCGAGGTCGTCGCGAGCAAAAATATTCGCCGAAGGCGAAATTCCCGTTGCGACTCTCCCTTTTTGGCACCCGCACGAAGAACCCATCCTCGCGCATCGCGCGAGATTGGGTTCGCATTTTGCGAGCAAAACGACCTGAGCTCGCTCGAGGTCGTCGCGAGCAAAAATATTCGCCGAAGGCGAAATTCCCGTTGCGACTCTCCCTTTTTGGCACCCGCACGAAGAACCCATCCTCGCGCATCGCGCGAGATTGGGTTCGCATTTTGCGAGCAAAACGACCTGAGCTCGCTCGAGGTCGTCGCGAGCAAAAATATTCGCCAAAGGCGAAATTCTCGCGTGAACAATAGGATTGCCGATAGTAATTTATTTTGCCCTCTCAGGCCGCATGCGCGTCCAGCTCTCCCAAAGGGCGAGCCTTTTAGAATAAAAGCTTATGACTTTCCCGATTTTAATCTACCAAAGCAAAAGACCACCTCAAGCGACGCTTGAGGTGGTCTTTTCTTTTATACTATCGGCACGTAAACCGATTCAAACAGTACAACAAATACGATAGATACTACCATGAACGCAAGTCCAACGAAAAACAAGAATGAATAGCCGTGAGGCGTCTTGTCCTTTTTGGACATTTTGTAATCGTAGTAGGTCTGATGCTCTCTTCCTTTTTTAAAGAAGGGGATCAACATTCCGCCGACGCGGGTAGCCGCGTAAGCAAGACCGTCGAAGAAGCCCGTGGAGCTTATCCAGATGAGCGCTGAGATCATTATGAGCAGTACGCCCGGAATGGTAAATGCATCAGCCAGATATTTGTATTTGTCAACGAGCTCAGTTGCACTCCAGAAGTCGCGGAGATGAAGCGCCAAAAGGCTTACAAGTCCTGCGACGACCGTCGTGATAGCATACTGGAGAATCACCTTGCGGTAGTTCTTCATACGCCGAACTCCTCTTTATACGCTTTCTCCTCTGCATCGTTGCAATATACGAAGTGTCCGGGGCAGACCTCTCTGAGCGAGGGCTTATCCACAGAATAATCGTGCGCCAATGCCGAGTTGTAGGTAATTCTCTGTCTCTGCTTCTCGGTGTGAGGGTCAGGCTGAGGAATTGCCGACAGGAGAGAACGGGTGTAGGGGTGCATGGGGCGTGCGAAAAGCTCGTCGGAGTTCGCAAGCTCAACCATATTACCAAAGTACATAACGCCGATTCTGTCGGAGAAGTACTTAACTACAGAAAGGTCGTGAGCTATAAAGAGAATCGTAAGTCCAAGATTCTCGCGAAGCTCGTTGAGAAGGTTGATGACCTGTGCCTGAATAGATACGTCAAGTGCCGAGATAGGCTCGTCGGCAATGATCATATCGGGGCGCATAATAACAGAACGCGCGATACCGATTCTCTGACGCTGACCGCCCGAGAATTCGTGAGGATAACGACCTGCGTGCTCGCGTACAAGACCAACGAGCTCAAGGATCTCGTAAACCTTCTCCTCAAGATACTTCTTGTCCTTGATTCCGTTGATGACAAGTCCCTCGGAGATGATCTCCTTAACTGTCATACGGGGGTTAAGAGAAGCGATGGGGTCCTGGAAGATCATCTGGATCTTGGTTATAAGCTTGGTCTTCTTCGCGATGCGAACGTCGTTTTTGTACTGCTTCTTCAGCTCCGCGATCTTCATAGGATCTTTGGTAGCTGCTATCTTAGCGTCGTAATCCTTCTTGAGCTGTGCAACAAGAGATCTTGCATAGTCTCTGTCGCTGTACTTATTGTCGTGGTTAGCAGAAGCGATGGCTGCCTTATTCTCAGCAACTATCTTAGCAAGCTCTGCCTTCTTCTCGGCAACCTTTTCCTTGCAATCGGGCTCGTTCTTAGCCTCGATCTCCTTTATTTCAGCGTCAATTCTCTTGCGCTCGGACTTGATGGTCTCCTTATAGGAAAGAGTACCGGCAGCAACGCGTTGGCCCTTGAAATAAACGTTTCCGGAGGTAATGTCATAGATCTTGATGATAGAACGTCCCGTGGTGGTCTTACCGCAGCCCGACTCTCCAACAAGGCCGAATACCTCGCCCTTATAGATGTCAAAGCTTACGTTGTTTACCGCCTTATTGACGTATTTACCCGATTTGAAATACTGACAAAGGTTTTCAACTCTTAAGAGAACTTCTTTATTCTGCTCTGCCATATCACATTCCTCCTCTCTTCTTCATTCTATCAATTCTTTCCTTAATGATGTGAGGAGGCTCAACCTTGGGTGCTTCGGGATGCAGGAGCCAAGTAGCTGCCCAGTGAGAAGGAGTTACCTCAAACTGAGGAGGCTGCTGTTCAAAGTCTATCTTGAGCGCGTACTTGTTACGAGCTGCGAAAGCATCGCCCACAGGGGGATAGATCATATTAGGAGGCGTTCCGGGGATAGCCTCAAGCTTTTCCTCTGTATCAAGGTCAGGCATAGAGGAAAGAAGCGCCCAGGTGTAAGGATGACGGGGATCGTAGAAGATGTCGTCGGCAGTGCCGTACTCAACTATCTTGCCCGCATACATTACGGCGATCTTATCAGCAATATTCGCAACGACGCCAAGGTCGTGAGTGATGAATATTACCGAAAGATTTCTCTCTCTCTTAAGATTGTTGATAAGCTCAAGGATCTGAGCCTGAATAGTAACGTCAAGAGCTGTGGTGGGCTCGTCGCAAATGAGGATATCGGGGTTAGCGGAAAGCGCGATAGCGATAACTATACGCTGTCTCATACCGCCCGAGAACTCGAAGGGATACTGGTTATAACGAATTCTGGAATCGGGAATACCAACCTCGTCCATGAGCTTGATAGCCTTTTCCTTAGCCATACGCTTAGTGAGTTTATAAACTACGAGAGACGCCTTTTCCTTAAGGAAATCGATAAACGCGATCGCTCTTGCGGAGAAGTCAACGCTGTCTGCGTTTGCTACGTCATTTTCGTACTTAGCGGCGATATTATTGATGATCTTAACGATATTATCGGTAAGATCGTCGAGATCGTAAACTACTGCGGGAACTACCTTCCAGTCAACAGTCTTGCCGCGCTTGATAAGTTTTTCTCTCTTTGCGCTCTGCTTATTGAATCTTGCCTCTTCCTTGGGGTTATTCTTAACTGCGAGGAAGTACTTATCAATAGCGTTGTTCAGTGCGGAGCCAAAGGTATAGGTAGCGCTATCCTTAACGATGTCAAGTCTGTCGATACATTCAGAGACAAGAGCGGAGAGCTTCTTAGCCTGCGCCTTTGCGCCCTTCTTGTCAAACTTCTTGGTCGTAAAGTAGGTGCGAGCCTCGGGAATAGCCGCGAGTACCTTCTTCTTTGCGGCGAGGGATCTCTCAGCCGAGTGCTTGATAGCAGAGGTATCAAGGCTGATGAAGTCCTGCATAAAGTTATCGTCAAGGAACTCGAGCGTCATCTCGTTAAGCTCGTCTATGGGCATATCCGAGAGAGTAGCCGTGGGGTTCATCATCGAATAGTAGCCTATTCTGAAGAAGTCGGGACGGCTTGCGGAAAGGATCTCCTCGAGTGTAGCCTTAAGCTCTGTGAGCGCCTCGATGACCTTAGCGGTGGAGTCCTCGTCCTTATCGTTGTAGGATGACTTGAGAGAAGCTACGGTAGTAGTGTATGCCGAGAGCTTATCGTCGTAGCCTACTGAAAGGAACTTATTCTTAACTCTGGGAAGGTTCTTGACGATGTCGCCAAGCTTTTCCTTTACGTTTATCTTCTGATGTCTCTCAAGATAAGAGAGCATCTCGCCGATGTCCGCTATAAGCTCCTGCGCCTTGTCGTGCGCGTCGTTATAAGCGGTCTCGTACTTGATAGCTACGATATTGAACTTATCAAAGGTTTTGATCTTCTCGGAAATTTCTGCGCTTGCGGCGCTTCCGTGAACCTCGATAAGATTCTTCTTAAGGCAAGCGAGCATTGCGTTGAACTCCTTGCGGGAGATCTTTCTTGCCGCCTTGTTCTTGAGGAGCATAGCCTCGGTGATCTGCTTACCGATCTTAACGATGGGGTTAAGAGAGGAGAGCGGATCCTGGAAGATCATAGCGATCTTGTCGCCTCTGATCTTGTGCATTTCCTCCTCGTTTATCTTGAGAAGGTCCTTACCGTCGAAGAGGATCTCTCCGCCCTCAACGATAGAGTTACCTGCAAGAATACCGAGAATTGCCTTGGTAGTTACGGATTTTCCCGAGCCCGACTCACCAACGATAGCGAGAGTCTCGCCCTTTTCAATATCAAAGGAAATATCGCGAACAGCCTTGACCGTACCGCCTTGCGTACGGAAGGAGATCTTCAGATTATTAACTTCAAGAATCTTACCCATAGATCAATCCTCCACACCGCGCAAAGACGGGTTAAATGCATCACGAAGTCCGTTGCCGAACAGGTTGAAGCTTATCATCAAAAGTGAAATTACGATAGCAGGGAATATCATCAGGTGGGGGTAGGTGGTCCAGATGCTGCTCGCATCAGAAAGGAGCGTACCGAGAGACGTCATCGAGGAGCCGCCAAGGTTTACGATTCCGAGGAAGGAGAGCATACTCTCGCTGAAGATAACGCTGGGGATAACGAGTGCAGAGGACGTGATGATAGTACCAAGCGAGTTGGGGAAAATGTGCTTCCAGATAATTCTTCTGTCGCGCGCGCCGAGCGTTCTTGCCGCCATAACGTACTCCTGGTTCTTAAATCTGTAGAACTGTGTACGTACACGGGAAGCAGTACCGATCCAGCCGGTTACAACGAATGCAAACAGCAAGCTTGGTATCGGTCCGACCTTCTTGGCAAGGTGTAGCTGGAATAGCGTTGAAACGACAATAAACGGGATACCGTTAAGGATATCAGAAATTCTTTCGAGGACGATATCGACCGTACCGCCGTAGTAGCCCTCGATAGCGCCGTAGATAGCGCCGAGAACGAAGTTGATAACAGAAACGAATACTGCAACGAGCAACGAGAGACGGATACCGATAGCCATACGGAGAGCAAGGTCATAGCCCTGGCTGTCAGTACCGAAGAGGTACTCGGGCTCGAAGCCGTTCTGGTACAGGTACCAGTTGTAGTAGAGAACGCGGACGTTGTACTGAGCGGTCTCAAGCGTACCGCCACCGGTGTACTTCCAATAAACGAGGTCGCCGTTCTCATCGCGGAGATAGTTGTCAGTGAAGGTTACGTCGCTGAAGTCGGTGCCCTCGCTGTATTCTATCTTCTTTCCTCGCTCGTCAAGAGGATGAAGCTTCTTGTTAGCTCTGTACCAATAGTTAGCGTTAGTACCCTCGGGGTCAAGATCCTTAGGATAGTACTTGCTTTCGGTATCGATAAGAGGATAGAGGACGTGAATACCTGTCTCCTCCTCCCAAGCGCGGATCTTTTCAAATTCGTGCTGCTCGATCGGCTGATACATAAAGCCTACGTTGAGGTAGGTGTCTACCTCTGCGGTGATAGAGTAAGAATCACCCATAATGGGGTCGCTTTTTGAGGTAAGGCTGAGAAGGTTCTTGATAGGCATATACTTCTCGGTTGCATCAGGGATAGCGACAGTCTTTCCGTCGTATCCGTCAGCGCCAACGCCGGTAGCGAGGGCGAGAAGATAGCCTCTGTCGTTGTACTTACGCTCAACTGTACCTTCGGCAACTCCTATCTTGGAGAGGAGAAGGTTACGGGGGCCCATCTTAGCGTAGTAGGGGTCCATAAACTTCGAATCGTACTTGCCCATAGTGAAGAGAGGAGCAAATATCGAGAAGAGAATTATACAAATAATTATAATAGTAGCGCCGATAGAAGCCTTGTTTCTTCTGAAACGGAGCCAAGCGTCCTTGAAGTAGCTTATAGGCTTGTCTTCAAACTTCTGGTCAGAGAGTCGCTCGCCCTTGTTGGCGAACTCAAATTTCTCTCTGGGAATGGCATTGAGATCTAATTTTGCTTTACTCATCTTATCTCTCCCCCATTCTTATTCTCGGATCGATAAATCCGTAGCTTATGTCAACGACGATTCCCGCGAGCAAGCTTACGAAGGTGTAGAAGATACTGTCTGCCATGAATACGTCGTAGTCAAGCAGACGAACCGCCTTGATGTAAAGCTGTCCAACGCCGGGAATTGAGAAGATCTGTTCGATAATCATAGATCCGCCAAGAATTCCGATAAAGCTCGAAATGATCATGGGAAGGATCGGAACCATCGCGTTCTTGAGCGCGTGGCGAGTTGTTGCCTGCGCGCGAGTAAGACCCTTGGTGCGCGCGAGAAGCATATAGTCAGATGTAAGCGTCTCGGTAAGCTCGGCACGAGTAAAGCGGCAAAGTCCCGCAATAGAGCCGAAGGAGAGCGCGATAACAGGCATGATCATACTCTTAAGCATGGCAGGGGTGAACCATGAGCCACCTGCGTCAGCAAGAGAGAGCACGGTGGGAGAATCAAACCAACCGAGCTTGAAGAAAAGTAAATACTGGACGATAAAGGCATAGACGTAGCTGGGGATAGAGACGAAGAGCATAACTCCCGTGCTTATAACGTGGTCCTGCCATTTGTTTTTCTTTACTGCTGCGAGAACGCCTGCGGCGATACCGATCGGGATAGAAATAAGCAGCGAGTAAAGGTTAACGAGAACTGTAGGAAGAAGTCTTCCTAAGATGAGATCCATAGCGGGTGCCATCTTGTCAACGTACCAAGAGGTACCGAAATCCAACTTGGTGAAGATATTTTTAAGATAAATACCAAACTGTACTATTATGGGCTTGTTGTAGCCGAGGGCTTCCCAACGAGCCTTGATTACATCCTGAAGGTTCTTCTCCTGCGGCATTTCCTGCGGCAGAAGTCTGATCATTACGAAGCAGATAGCAACGATAACGAAGAGAGTAAAGAACATCAAAAGCAATCTTTTAAGAACGTATTTTAATTGTCCCATATTTTTCTCCTTTCGATTGTTTATCCGTAAAAGAGTAGAAATTCGGTAAACAACCGAAATTTTTTACGGCGATCTACCCAAATGTTTTGATTTTTCAGGGCTGACCGCCCGATAGTATTACGAAAGCAATGGGGAGAGCTGACTCTCCCCATCGCAATTTTAGTCTAAACTTAACAATGGTTAGTTAAGGACTTTTTTAATTACTCATAATCGAGCTCGCCGTTCTCAGCGATCTCATCGTCAACCCAAGCCTTCCATGCAGCATCGTCAAGCTTGTAATCCATAAGTCTCATACCGCCGAAGCCGTACATGATGTTGTACTCTTCGGTGTAGTACTCGCACTGGAAGGAAAGCATAGAACAGATGGTGGATGCGCAGAGAGGAATACGGTAGTAGGTCTTGAGGAATGCTTCCTCGAGCTGAGCGGTGATGGAAAGCTTAGTTGCATTAGGAGCTGCAGCGTAAGCGCCGTTACCGATCATAGAGTTGGACCATGCCTGCCATGTCATAGTAACTTCCTTACCGTCAACTACGAGTGTGAGCTCGTCAGACTTAGGATCGTAGTTAGCACCCTCGTTGATGGTGTACTGATCGGGATCCATGTAAACCTGGAAGTTTCTGAAGGGATAGAACGCAGCACCGCCCCATGCGCCGTAGCCGATAGCGTACTCGCCTGCAGGAACTGCATCGTATCTGTTGGGAATGTTACCAACTGCCTCAAGAGTGATCTTGCCGAAGCCAGCCTCGGAAGCAGCAGCGTTGATGTAGTTGTTCATAAGCTCGATCTGCTTGTTATCGTCAGATGTGAGCGCGCCCTTTGCCCAACCGACCTGGATCTTGATCTCTTCACCCTTGGTGTAGAGGCCTGCTGCTACGAGCTCCTCAAGAGCGGTAGCCATAAGAGCCTTAGCCTCGGTGAGGTTGTAGCCGGTGATGGAGTCGTGAGCTTCCTTAAGAGTTGCGTAAGGAGTGCCCTCGCCGTACTTAACGCCGTAGAGGTTAACGATAGCCTGCATAGCCTCTTCGGTAAGTCTGTAGTTGGTGTTAGCACCGTCGATGCCGTCTTCCTTGTCGTCATCATAGATGTCGTAGTAGTAGAGGCTGTTCATAAGGGAGAACGCGGGCTTGTAAGCCTGAGTTGCGGTTACGAACTCTGCACGGTTGATAGCAAGGCTGAATGCCTTACGGAAGGTCTCGTTAGAGAGAACTACAGAGTTGGTGTTGCCCTTGTTAGCGTCCATATCCTTGAGGTTATCAAGGTTGGTGTTGAAGAAGAAGGACATTGTGTATGTCTCGTCAACCTTGTAGAGGTTATCGGAGAGAGTGTACTTAGAGAGCTCGTCTGCGGAAGGAGACCAGTCAGAAAGCTGACCCTTAAGGAACAACTGCTTCATAGCAGCCTCGTCCATAACGTCGATAACGATCTTAGTGGTCTTGTACTGCTGACGCTTCTCGCCGTCAACTTCGAAGTTGGTGAAGGAGTAGAGGTTGCCGTTCTTATCCTTCTCCCAGCCGTACCAGTTCTCGTTGCGAACGAATACGACCTGCTTCTCCTTCTCAAGAGATTCCATCTTGTATGTACCGTAGGACATAGTGGTCTCCTTGGAAGTACCGTAGGTGGTTGTTACGAGCTCACCGGTGGTATCCTTGAGGGAGTCGTAAAGCTCAGTGTAAACGAGCCATGTATCTGTGCAAGAGGTAAGGAAGTAGTTGATGCCGATGTAGTTCTGTGTTACGTAGCGGATGGTGTAATCATCAACCTTGTAGCAACCAACTGCGTCGTACTCAACCTTGTCGCCGTAGGTGTTGGTGAAGTAGAAGAGAGCTTCCTTAACGTAGTTAGCGCATGTAGCCTCGTCGGTGATGCCGAATGCGACGTTAAGGATCTTGGTGATAGCGCCGAAGATAGCGTCCTTGTTCTCAGCGGTGATCTTGGAGTAACCGTATGCATTAGCAGTGTTAGCAAGATCAGCGAAGAGGTCGGCCATCTCAGCGTCGCCAACGTAGTTCTTGTTAAGATTTGTAAGGCTCATGTTGTAGAGAGTCATATCGGTGGAGCTTACGTTTACGTAAAGAGTTCCATCAGCGATAGCCTTATCAAGATCGAAGGAGTAGTCAGGGGTATCTTCCTCGCCGTATGCGGGAACGATAGGAGCGTAGATGGGAGCCTCAGAGTTGTAGAACGCTGCACCACCTGCGAGAGCAGACTCGCCGGAGATGTAGAGGTTAGCTCTGTAGTTTCTCATCTTGGAGTCAAGGAGTCTCTTCATGGACTCGATGTAGTCGTCAGCGGTGATATCCTTACCGTTTTCCCAAGCTGCCTTGGGGTTGAGAGCGATCTCGAATACGAAGCCTTCCTCAACGTCAGCTACTGTCTCAGCGCCTGCGGGAAGAGTAGAACCGTACTTGGTGAGGTCGTCCTGGTGATCCTTGGTAACGTCCTTGATGGAAGTAGCCATTTCGTAAACCCACTGATATACACCGTTCTCGGAGTCGAGAATGGACATATCAACGAAGGGAGAAGAAACGTAGCTGAGCATAGACTGGTCAGCGTTTGTATCCCAGGTGTGGGGGTTCCAGTTTGTACCGAGAGAAGTTGTAGCGGTCTTGTAGGTATACTCCTTACCGTCAGCTACGAAGCCTTCTTCAGGATCTTTCTCGGGGTCTTTGCCATTATCTGTGGGCTTACTATTGTCGGTTGCATTGTCGCTATCCTTGTTGTCGTCAACAATGTCTGTTGTACAAGCAGCGAAAACGCCAACGAGCATAATGAGAGCCATCAGAAGAGACAAAATCTTGATGCTTTTCATTTTTGAATTCCTCCAAAATATTTTTTTTATAATATCTGACCTTCCGAAAAAATCGTCAGTGTCCTATATCCGAAAGTGAGTTTGATGCGTATAACGATCGCATATATTAATTATATTAATAATGAAGCTTTTGAAAACCGCAATTCTTTACAAAAACCGCATCATGATTTTTTGCAAATCGCAGGTTGCAAATTGCGACAGAACGCAATCGTATAATCTATTGTACATTTTTCTTTTCGTTTTGTCAAGAGATTTTTTAATATTTCTTCATTTTTATGCGATTTTTATGCAAAAATTTATAAATATTTATGTAAAAAGTGAAAAATAACCTAAAAATATTCCATTAAATAGAAATTTGTGTCGGGAGGTTTTGCTTTTTTTGCGGTCTCACACCCGAGCGCTCTTTTTCGCTTGATGAAATTTGGAGATATTTCATTTGCAAAAAAACAGTTGACAAAGTGGGCCGTTAATGGTAAAATAAAAGTAGCATGAGGTAGTGTACCTTTTTATCCCCCTCAACCTATAAGGAGGTCATTAATGAGAAACAAACGAAAGAGTGTTTTACCGAATTCCGACTCCGTGATGTACGTTCCCGTACAGACGCGTCAGCCCTCGCACGCGAAAAGGCACAGGCTGAAATGGTCGGGCAGAATGATAAGAAAGCATCAGCTTAACAGAATAAGGTGTGTTGATGAAGAAATACAGGCTCGCATCAATGCCGAGGTCGCCGCTAAAGCCTCGTTTGACGCGGGTGTTGCGGCTGCGGCAGAGAATTTGAGGACCTCCGGGGCATCTTGTGCTTCTTTGGGCGCGTTCTCGTCGGGTGCTTCTGCCTTTGCGGCAGACACAAAGGTCGATAAGAACGGTAAGGTAAAGGCGCAAAAGCCTAAGAAACCCAAGAAAAAGCTGAGCAAGAAGGCGCTTAAGTGCATGATCATAGTTGCGGCGTCTCTCATTCTTGCGGGAGCGCTTGGATTTGGCACTGTGGCGGCGCTCAACAATTTCCTGTTTATACCTGACGCCGACGTGGCGCTTGAAAATGCGCTCGAGTCAAAGCTTGATATCGGCACTAAGTTTGATATATCCGACCTTCTCGAAAGAGGAAAGATAGAGCTTGTGGCTGACGATATGCTGGATACGGGTCTTTATTCGGATACTGTAAAACAGACGATCGTCTATACCAAGGACGGCGCGAGTGTCAACGCGGTGTATGACAATCATGAATTCAATACCGTATATACCAACAAGGGTGTAGCATTCAACGCGCAGAAGTTTGAATCTGACAAGTATTACGGCTTCTCGTTTGACGATATTGCGGGACAGCTTGACAGCTCCTTCCTCAATCCCGATAACGATAGTGTGAATGCCCTGTCTGACGATGAATACGAGGAGCTTCTTGAGGCTGTAAGCGACTTTGAGTGCATTCTTGATAATCAAAAGGACTACGAAAGGGACGCTGAGACGGTAGAAAAGGCTCTTAAGGAAGCTTTTGAAGAGAGTACGCTCTCTGAGCACGAGATTTCTTACGGCGGACTCGTGGTGTCGGGCGAGACACGGTATGCGAGATCAGTCATCTATAATTTCAATAACGGCGATCTTATCGACTATGCAGAGAAGCTTGCGGCGAAATTCGGCGATCCCTCAGCCGAGCTTAGTGATGCGGTTGAGAACTTGCTCTCTATAGATAGCACAAGAGCTTCTCTTGAGGACGCTATCGGCGGCTCGATCGAGGATTGCGACGATATCGCTGAGATATTCTCTGACTTTGCCGAGCTTCTTGAGACAAGAGACGACGATTGGTCAGCAAGACTCGTGCTTGCTTACGTGGGCAGAGCGTTTACGGCTATTCAGTTCAGAGTCGTTACCGGGGAGAAGGATGTTCTCACGGTAGTTGACTTCGGCGAGAATCCTATGATGGATAAGGATCTCAGCATCAGAGTTGACGTTGCCGAGGAAAGCGGCATATCCTCCGCCATCTTTGCTGATTACGGCGTTGAAAAAGAGGATGGAAAGAGTATAGTTACACTCTCGTTCGGTACTGAGGAGCATGACGATCCTTATTCGGATGACTACGATAAGACTGTATGCACCTATCAGATGACCTTTGACGGCAAGGCAGGCAAGGCTACCCTTACGGGAAGTGAGCGGACCGAGCATCTCTTTGGCGGTACAGAGCCGATGACCGACGAAAGTCAGCTCTTTGAAATGAGCTTTAATCTTGAGGATAAGCTCACCAGCCTCAGCCTTGAGCTTGACGGAATTTCTTCGGAATACGATGAAGAGGAATTCCTCGGCAGTTATAAGATCACTCTCTCGAAGTATTACGGATGGGTAAAGCTTCCCGAATATGAAAATATTCTGCTGATGGATACCGACGATTACGATGATCTTAATGATGAATTCAGTGAATATTTTGAAGAATTTCAGACTGAGTATATCGGAAATGAGTTTGACGTAACCGATATCTTGCCGGATATAGATTTTCCAGCCGTAGAGCTTCCCGGAATTGATTCATCCGAGAGCGGAAATAATAAGCCCTCGAATAAGCCTTCGGGTGATGAGCTCACCATTGAGAGCGGCTCATATACCTACAGCGACGGCAACGGATATAAGGAGACTTATATGTTCAATAACGGCAATTATTCCTACAAGGGCTTCAACGGAGATGAGCGAGGAACCTACGAGGTATATTCGGATTGCATCATATTCACTACTGACGACGGTGATGAATACGAGCTGAATATAGACTCTTACGAGGGTGGAGAGCTTGTGCTTGACGGAATGAGCTATTTCAAACAGTAATTTTAAAACAAAATACTTAATAGTGGGTGTTTCCAATAAGGCTGCGCACCGCTAACATATGAAAGGAGAATGAAAATGACACGAATTGAAAAGATTATTAAACAATACAAGGTTGCTAAGAAGATAAAAAAGCTTCGCAAGCTCGCGAAGAAGGTTTTTAACAAGAAGCTGCCAAAGCTCATAAAGGCAGTACGTTCTCTCAAGACTGTAAAGATATTCAAAAAGAAGTTCAGGAGAGTTGTAAAGGCTCTTCTGGCTTGATTGATAAAAGCAGAGCGCAGACTGAAGTTGCGCTCTGCTTTTTTTGTGATGTTTATTGCAATACATCGCTCTTGTCTCTCGGAGGTTGATATAATTGGCGTGAGTGCAGTAAAATCAAAAGGTTTTCCGAAGAGAAGATGCTAAATCCCGACGGGATATAAATGATGAAGTTATCTTTAAAACTGTGCGGATTTTTATAATTTTGAATAAACAGAAAAAGACTCGCCGAAGGGATACCTTCCATAAAGCAGGTTTTACCTGCTGTGCAAAACAAATTCGTAGGGGCGTTCTGTGAACGCCCGCGGGCGAACGCAGTTCGCCCCTACGGCAA
>CALCTA010000074.1 GCA_937893945.1 uncultured Clostridia bacterium
GGCGAGCCACTCCCTCGCCTTTTTTCGCCTATCTCGGTCGAAAAAAGGTTCGACTTCGCGGCGGTTGTTGCCGTATAACTCTATCTTACCAACATCTCGCCGCTCCGCTCAGGATGACCTGCTCAAATGAGGTACGGTTGTTCGGGTTGTCGAGGGCGCCAACCCCTACCGATCTGTGCGGTATTTGATATTTTGATTGTAGGGGCGAACACAATGTTTTCGAAGAAAACTTGCGGCTTGCCAAGTGGTCTCCCGCGGGCGAACACAGTTCGCCCCTACCGTGTGTTAGGTAAATATTTTGTGATTTCTCCGCTAATTTTACACGCCCTTCTCCAAAAACATTTTTTGTGTTTTTTGCACATTTTTACTACTTTCCGCTGCCATTTTTGTGCAGATTTACGTTTATTCAAAAAATTGTCGAAAATTATTCAAAAGGGTTTGCAAAAGCAAAAAAATATGTTATAATAATCATATAATTGAAAAATCTCTTGAGAGGAAGGTTATTATGAGAGAAGAACAGTTTGCCGAGCTTAGCGTTGTCGGAATGAGAGGCTCTGAGGGCTTTTGCGCGCAGGTTGACCGCTACTTGAAGGAATGGCGCCGCCACGGTGATGACCAGACCTTTTTGGTAAAGGCTGAATGCCCCCGCTTCGGTTCGGGTGAGGGTAAGGGCTTGATCCACGAGTCGCTCAGAGGACACGACCTTTATATCTTCGCCGACGTATTCAATTACGGTGTTACCTACAAGATGTACGGTCAGGAAGTTCCTATGAGCCCCGATGACCACTACGCTGACCTGAAGAGGATCATCGCCGCTAATATGGGTAAGGCGAGAAGAATTTCGGTAATTATGCCGATGCTCTATGAGGGTAGACAGCACAAGCGCTCAAGCCGTGAATCGCTTGACTGCGCGATCATGCTTCAAGAGCTTGTCCACATGGGCGTTACCAACATCATCACCTTTGACGCTCACGACCCCAGAGTTCAGAACGCTATTCCGCTTTCGGGCTTCGATGACGTAAAGCCTACCTATCAGATGATAAAGGCTCTTGTTCGTGCCGTTCCCGACGTTCAGCTCGATAAGGAATCTCTTATGATAATCTCTCCCGATGAAGGCGCTATGGGACGTTGTATGTACTTCTCCTCGGTGCTCGGTCTTGACATCGGTATGTTCTATAAGAGACGTAACTACTCTGTAGTTGTAAACGGCAGAAATCCCATCGAGGCTCACGAGTATCTCGGTAAGGACCTCACGGGTATGGACGTTATCGTCGTTGACGATATGATCTCCTCGGGCGAGTCTATGCTCGACGTTGCGGCTCAGCTCAAGCAGAAGGGCGCAAAGAGAATTTTCGCATTCTCAACCTTCGGTCTCTTTACAAGCGGCCCTGATAAGTTTGATAAGGCTTATAAGGACGGCATTATCGACAGAGTGTTCACCACTAACCTTACCTACACACGCCCCGACGTTCTTGAACGCGAGTGGCACGTTGAGGTAAATATGTGTAAGTACGTGGCTTACATCATAGATACTCTCAACCACGACGACACGCTCAGCGAGCTTCTCAACCCCGTTAAGCGTATCCATAAGCTTGTTGACAATCATAAGAAGAGCCAGGCAACCCAGGTTCAGATGAAGTTTGACAACTGATATACAAAAAAGAGGGGAGAATACCTCCCCTCTTTATTTTTTGAATAACTATCATCAAAATTGCTTGACAAGATCAAAATTTTGTGATATAATACTTTGGCATAAAACGAGCTACGGCTCAGTTTGGGGACGTTTGCGACCGCTGCCTGCGGCAGATAAAGGGAGCAAAAAGGAGTGGCAGCGACTTGCCGATTGGCGAGAAAGCCTGCTTTCGATGACAGAGGCTTAGTCGCAACAGGGAGAGCGCTACGGAGGGACGTACCCGAACGTCGCCGATTGTAGCCTTTCAAAGAAAGAAAATAATCAATTACGAGATGTGGCTCAGTTTGGTAGAGCGCTACGTTCGGGACGTAGAAGTCGCAAGTTCGAATCTTGTCATCTCGACCAAAAAAGAAAAGACACCTGTGGGTGTCTTTTCTTTTTTGATTATGATTACGATTTCAACTTACAATACTACGCCCGAACTACAAAGCTCTACCATAGAGCGCTATGCTTGGAGCGCGAGCGCGCCCGGTGGGCGATGAAGCGAGCGCGACAAGGGAATAAACAAGGAGTAGCGCAACCGATAGGGCGCGATACGACTATGTTTATGACCGAACGAGGACGTAGAAGTCGC
>CALCTA010000075.1 GCA_937893945.1 uncultured Clostridia bacterium
GGCGGATTTTTCGCAGGGCTTCTGTGTGCGCGGCAAAGACACCGCGGCCTTCCTTGAATGGGCGCTTGCAGAGCAGGGATTGACGCGCCGCGAGGCAAACGAGTTTATCGTTTATTGGTTGCCGCTTATGCAGGAGAATAAATATAACGTGATCTCTTTTCAAACCAATGCATACACCGACGATGTGAAGCTTGAAATCACACCTACTCCCGACAGTCTGCTACGAGTATATATGACTTATTACGCAGTTGACGAGAAAGTCAATATAGAGCCGCAAAGCTTTAGTAACTTCACACGTGAGGGATTTACCGTTGTTGAATGGGGCGGAAGCTGCATCGAAAAGCCATAAATAGTTTCTAATAAATATAACAGCACTCACTTTTTAGGTGGGTGCTGTCGCTTTTCTCTTGACATTTTGTGCGTATTGCTTTATAATATTAAGAAAGAAAAGAAAGTGAGTAAAAATATGAAGCTTGAACTTGTAGCGACCTGCCTTTTCGGACTCGAGAAGCTTCTCGGAGAAGAGATAGACGCGCTTGGATATAAAAGAATAGACACGATGGACGGCAGAATAACCTACGAGGGCGACGAAAGAGCCGTGTTTGTAAGTAATCTGCATCTTCGCTTTGCCGAAAGAGTATTTATAAAGCTTGGTTCGGCTCACGTGGAGAGCTTTTCAGAGCTTTACGATGCGACTGCCGCGCTTCCGTGGGAGGACTTTATCGGTGAGAACGATGCCTTTCCCGTAAAGGGACACGCACTCAGAAGCACTCTTTTTTCAGTACCCGATTGCCAGAGCATAGTTAAGAAGGCTGTTGTCAACCGCCTCTCTGAGAAGTACAACCGGAAGTGGTTTACCGAAGAGGGCGTGAAATATCAGATAGAATTCTTCATATTTAAAAATATAGCAACTCTTATGATAGATACGACGGGCATTCCGCTCCACAAGAGAGGATACCGCACCGAAGCGGGCGCCGCGCCTCTCCGCGAGACACTTGCGGCGGCGGTGGCGGCTATCTCCCGTCCGCGCGAGGACGTGCTGCTGTGGGATCCCTTCTGCGGCTCGGGAACTATAGCTATCGAGGCGGCGCTGATGATGACAAACACCGCACCCGGCATCTCCCGAAAGTTTATATGTGAGGACTTCGCTCTGTTCTCGGACGGAAGCATCGCAAGGGAAGAGCGAGCAAAAGCCTTTGCGGCAATAGATCAGGACAGTAAATTTGAAGCCTACGCTTCGGATATTGATGAAGAGGTGCTGAATATTGCTCGCGCTAACGCCGAGCGCGCGGGGGTTGATGATAGAATTAAATTCTTTAATGCAGATGCGAGAAGGATAAAGAAGCTTGACAGACGCGGAACTATCGTCTGCAATCCCCCATACGGCGAGCGTCTTATGAGCGAGCGCGAGGTCGAGTATCTTTATCGAGATATGGGCAGAGCTTTCTCAGAGCTTTCACCGTGGCAGATATATATTCTGACCTCGGCAGAGAATTTTGAGCGTCTTTACGGCAGACACGCGGATAAGACGAGAAAGCTTTATAACGGAATGATTCCTTGCTCTCTCTATCAGTATTTCAAGCCCGCAGACGCAAAATTCGGCGCTGAACGAAAGCAGTTTGATAAACCTTATTTCAAAAAGAAATAAAAAGGCGTAGCCCTTAGGCTCCTTCTCATAAGGATGTTTTCGGAACACGGTAGGGGCGAACTGTGTTCGCCC
>CALCTA010000076.1 GCA_937893945.1 uncultured Clostridia bacterium
AACCCGGGACCCACTGATTAAGAGTCAGTTGCTCTACCAACTGAGCTAAAGGTGCATTTTTTGACAACGGCAGTATTATATCACACCTTTTTCGGTTTGTCAAGCCTTTTTTGAAAAAATATTTATTTTTTCTTGCTCAATTTTGTATATGTGATTTACGCTGAAAGACCAAAAGAAAACTATTGCAAAAAGAAAAAAAGTGTGGTATAATCAAAATATAGATATAAATTTTTCCAACTTTAATTTACAGGAGGATTTTATGTTGAAGAAAACCGCTTTGCGCCTTTTAGCTCTTTTGCTCGTTATAGTTACGTTGCTTGCAGTCGTAGGCTGTAATACGTATGATATAAGCAACGATATGGATAAGTCCTGGGAGGACGGAGAGTCCGACGGAGACGGCACCGATAAGAATAACGGCAATAACAACAATAATAACAATAATAACAACAATAACAACAATAACAATAATGATGGCACCGAGGATAACGGAGACGGTAATGAGCCTATACCTCCTATGGAAATACCTGACCTTGAGGGTGCTACTATCACTATACTTTACCGTGATGACCCTCAGTCCTCGCGTGAGTGGTACAAGACTTCGCCTGAGGATGAAATTGACGAGGCTATCGCATTCAGAAATATGAAGGTGATGGATGACTTGAACGTTGTCGTTCGCTACGAGCCTGTTCCGTACAGTGGTTACGATCAGTTTACGGCTAACTTCAATGGGATGATAGCAGCGGATGTTAACAGCGATACCCACGCGTATGACATAGCCGCAAACTTCGCTTATTCTGGCGCGTACACAGAGGTTCGCGGATACGCGGCAAACCTTTTGAACAAGGAAGCTTTTCCGTATTTTAACTTTAAGAATCCTGCCTGGAATCAGAGCATGGTGGAGAACACTACACTTAACGGAAGACTTCACTACGTTACGGGTGCGGCAAACCTCTCGTACATAGATTCGGCTATGCTTCTCTGGTACAACAAGGCTCTGTACGATATCAAGAAGACAGAGAGCGATCCCCAGGATCTTACGCAGTTTGCTCTCGACGGAAACTGGACCTTTGAGAAGATGTACAATATGGTTGCGGCTATAGCTCCCGGTACCGACGGATTTTTGGGATTCAGCGGATGCGACTACAGAACAAGTCATCCGTGCGACCTTTTGCCTGTAGCATGGGATCTTGATCTTATCGTTGAGAACGAAAACGGCACACACTCGCTCAATCTTGAAAACAATAGCAAGATCAAAGACGTTATAGATAAATATGCAGCGCTCGCTTCTCTTAACGCGAGCAAGGGCTCTTGGTATGCTATGAGGGATTTTACAAATGAAAATACACTATTTGCAAAAGGCTCGTTCTACAACCCCTACGGAGAAGACGCTATGCTTCGTGAAATGAGCGATCAGCATTCATTCCTGCCGTGGCCTAAGTACGATACAGATCAGACTGAGTACTATACTACCTCTCAGGACTACTACACCTTGTTGACTGTAATAGACCACTCGGGAAGCACCAAGAAAACGCAGGGTGAGGCAGTGAGCGCGTATCTCCAGCTTCTGACTGAGGTATCCAACGAGAGCGTTTTACCTCTCTACAGAAAGACCAGAGTAGAAAAGAATTCTAATATTCCGAATACGGAAAATGTCTATAAGATGTATGATCTTATCGTGGGAAGCATTACCTACGATTTCCGCACTGTTTACAGCCCTCAGCTTAACAACATCACTTGGCTCTGGAGAGATTATATGAACTCTTCCGATGAGATGATGGCGAAGTATCTTGACAATATCGAAGCATATCATAATGCGGTCTATGATACTGATCTCTGGCTTGGACTTGCTTCTTTAGAAAGGTAAAATTTATGTAAAAACAGAGCTATCGGGCAAACCGATAGCTCTTTCCTTTTAAAAAAGTGTAATTTAATGAAAATATACTCAAAAACCTTTGATTTTTTACTTTGTTTGTGATATAATTGTTTTAATAAAGAAAATTCAGGAGATGTAAAATGAAAAAGACGATACAGAGAGAATATGCAAAGCTTATAGCTAAGAGCGGCGTTGCCGTAAAGAAGAACGACGCCGTCATCATTCAGGCAGATCTTGATCAGCCTGATTTTATCGCAATGCTCGTTGACGAGTGCTACAAGGCGGGTGCGGAGCGTGTTATGGTAGAGTGGAGCTATCAGAAGATACAGAAGCTTCACATCAGACATCAGAAGGCTAAGGTGCTTGGTAAGGTAGAGGACTTTGAGGAAGCAAAGATCAAGTACAGACTTGAGAAGAATCCCGCAATGATATACATACTTTCCGACGACCCCAACGGTCTTGCAGGCATCAATCAGGCAAAATACTCCAAGGCAATGCAGGAGAGAATGAAGGTCATCAAGCCTTACCGCGATCAGATGGACAACAAGTACAAGTGGTGCATCGCGGCAGTTCCCGGCGCGGCTTGGGCAAAGACCGTATTCCCCGGCGAGCGCACCTCGGTTGCGGTAGAGAAGCTCTGGAAGGCTATCCTTATGACCTCAAGAGTGATCGACAAGGATGGCAATATGCTCGATGCTGACATCGAGTGGTTCCACCACAACCGCAATTTTGCAAAGAGATGCGAGATACTCAATAACGCAGGACTCAAGGCTCTCAAGTATAAGTCCTCTAACGGTACCGATCTGACGGTTGGTCTTATGGAGCAGGGAACATTCCTTGGCGGCGGAGAATATACGCTTGGCGGCGAGTACTACAACCCCAACATTCCCACCGAAGAGGTGTTCACCACTCCCAAGGCAGGCGAGGCTGAGGGTATAGTCTATTCCTCAATGCCGCTTTCCTGGAGAGGAGAGATAATCGACAACTTCAGCATTCGCTTTGAGGGCGGACGCGCAGTCGAAGTCAAGGCAGAGAAGAACGAGGAGCTGCTCAAGCAGATGATCGCTATGGACGAGGGCGCTTGCATGCTCGGTGAGTGTGCGCTCGTGCCTTACGATTCGCCTATCCGCAACAGCGGTATAATGTTCTATGAGACACTCTTTGACGAGAATGCCGCTTGTCATTTCGCAATGGGCGCAGGATTTACCAACACGATAAAGGATTACGCTAAATATACCCGTGAGGAAACTAAGGAGATGGGAGTTAACGACTCGAACATCCACGTTGACTTTATGATAGGAACGGCAGACCTCTCGGTAATCGGTATCAAGGCAGACGGAAGCGAGTTCCCGATCTTCGTTGACGGCAACTGGGCGTTCTGAAGATAAAAACAAGATAAAAGGAGAAGCGCGGTGGAAATAAAGCAGACTATATTAGATAAAAATTCTTGCTACGTAGAGGCGATACCGCTTGAGGTAAAGGGACTGCTTTTGCACAGCGTGGGATGTCCTGTGCCGGATGCGATGAAATTTGTCAATACGTGGAATCCACCTAAGAACAGGATAGTATGCGTTCACGCCTTTATCAACGCCGCGGACGGTGTCGTTTATCAGACGCTTCCGTGGGATATGCGCGCAAGGCACAGCGGCGGATCTGCCAACACCACGCATATAGGGGTTGAGATGTGTGAGCCTGCCAGCCTTAAATATATCACTAATTTTTCGTTTGAGTGCGATGACATAGAGGGCGCGAGAGAGCAAGTCAGCCGTGTCTATAACGCGGCGGTAGAGCTTTTCGCGTATCTTTCGGACAAATATTCGCTTGATCCTCTTGGTGAGAACGTCATAATCTCGCATAGCGAGGCTTATTACAGAGGTCTTGGCTCGGACCATTTTGACCCCGAGCATCTTTGGAACGGTCTTGGAATGGGATACACTATGGACGGATTTAGAAAGGACGTAAACGAGGGACTTAAGCGCAGAATATGGGAAAACTGACCGCAAGGTAGCTTCAGCCTATTTCACAAAAAACGCAATAACGCTGCGTATTCTAAAATACAGTTTGAAATACGTTACCCACCGATAGAACGGCGGACAGAGAATTTTAGGCTCTCTGTCCGCTTTTCTTTATAACTATTCCTTGATTAAAGACCTCAAACAATAATATTTTTCAAATTTTTAAGTTTTATTGACAAAGAGGCAGAAATGTGTTAGAATATACTTGTCACACGAATTGAATAATTTTGACCAATAACGGGAAAATACTTTTTGTAAAAAGTGTTTTCTCTCTTTTCTCATTCCGTTATTGGTGAGCAATTCGTGTGACAACAATTGAGAGGGGAAGCATTTTTCGGTGCGTCCCTTTTGGGACGCACTTTTTTTGTGAAATTAACCACAGCCATAGTGGCGAGGATGATTAGGCTTAGACGGTAAATATATATATAGATCAATCTATAATATCCAAGGCTTTGCCGACCGAGCGCTCGGTCGAAAGGGTGTCAAGAGAGCAGAGAACGAGTATTTTATCAAACTCGGTTGTCTCACACAGCATCCTTATCTGAGCTGCCGTAGCGTAACGAGGGTCTATTACTTCTATATCAAAATGAAGCGCGAGGAAGGGAATAAGCGAATTTGCAAAGCTATCCTTTACAAGCAACAGCTTTTCGCGCTTTTGATCGCTTTGAAGCGGCAATTCTACGCTGAGATGAGCGTAATTACCGCCCAGAAAAACACGGTATTTGTCATAGCTCTTAAGCGCGGTGAGGTCATACAGTCCTTGGGTTGCTTCACGCTCTTTGTCGGTAACTATGACGCTTTCGTCAAGGTCATATCGGTAAAGCAGGATGGAGTCAGGTTTTGCCATATCCTTTGGCATTGCGCTTCTTGAAAATGAGGTTCCGAGAAAATCGCTCGCGACAGTCTCTTTACGAAAGAAGCTCTCGTCATAAGCCTCGTAATCAAGCTCGCTTGAGAGCAGCTTGTATGCCGTGTATGCGCCCTTAGTAGTCCAGTGGTGATCGGTACGGTAGTAGTATTCCGATGGTGCTCCGCTCTTTGAGATCAAGTCGAGCATACTCGCAGTGAGCTGACAGTCGGACGCCCTTGTGGCTTCTTCACTCAGCTCGCGAAAAGCGAAGGGCATTTGCTCATAAAATATGTCCGACGAGCGCGGCGTCCAGAAGCAAACGGCGTTATTTCTGCTTTGTAATTCTTTTGCGGAGATAAGATTATTGTTTAATATCTCTGTGCCACGCTCGCTTTTATCGGGCGCTTGAACGAATATGCTTTTGTCGCACACCAGAACACCGTTGCACTCGCGCTTTCCTATAGAAAGCTCAGAGAGCGCGTAGATATATCCAAGCTCCTCACGCAGTGGTAGCTGATCGGAATAAAATGAGCTGAGCTGACGGGAAAATTCTCCTGATAAGACCGATTTTGACGATATCTTTGGAAATGCCTGAAGCAAACGGTTCTCGCGCTCAGAGAAGCTTTTTTGGGGCGTGAGGGCTATCGTGATGCCCATTCCTGCGATCATTATAAAAAGGATAAAAAGGAATATCACGTCTGACGCATTCTTTGCATTTTTCAATCTAACACCTCGATACTTTTTGAATTATTATTCGTCAGTGGGCGTTAAAAGATACATAAAGGCGTATATTTGTCAGATTATACATAATAAGTATAGAATTTTTGTTAATTTTTTCAAGGATAAATTTTGCAATTCCTCTTGATTTATGGAAGTTTTTGTGATATAATCCATATATTATATTCAATTTGCCTGAGATTTCGTGCCTCTCTCTCCTTTGCGGGTGCGGAATTGGACTTTTATGGGTGTTGATCCGGCAGCCATAAAGTCAAAAGGGCTATTTTTCACCTTGATTTCAGGGTGAAAGATAGCCCTTTTATTTTTTATCGGTTAACTGTCTGTGGCCTTTGCGACTGCTTTAGCTATGCTGACTGTTACGATATATCCGTCGGTATTGTTTCCGCTTACGGTATATTCGTGTTCTGTAGGCACGAGATGCTCGCCGTCTGCGGCGAGATAGTAAGATGCGTAGGTTATCTTACCTACCTTTGTCAGAAGGGGAGAGTCGGGTGTAGCGGAGCGCAGCTGCTCGAGATAGGCGTTAAGAGTCAGCCTTTTTGTCTTCATATACGTGGCGTGCGATGCACCAACGTATCTGAAGATATCCGAGCCGCCTTCCTCGGAGGCATCTGTGTTCTCAAGGTTAATAAAACCGTACTTGTAGGCGTTGGTGTATATCCATTCGTATTTTTCAACGCCGTATATGCTTCTCACCTCGCCGGGAAACTCAAAGTAGTACCCAAGCTCAAACGTGGTTGCGGCGGAGAACACCGCATCAATGCTGTTCTTTGATGCAAGGGTGTAAGCGCTCGTGATACATATGTTGTCGTCTCTGTTGGCGGCGTAGAAATCAGCCATCATCAGATTAAATGCCGTAACCGCCTCGGGAGAGCCGCGGAAGTCTAACTCCTCGCTTACTCCTTTGGGGGCTACCGAATATACGTTTGAGCCTGTCTGTGTCTTGGGGCGTCCCTCGTAATCACGAATGATGACGGCGTTCGGATCGCCCTCATAGCGATGAGCGCTATCGAGAATAAGAAGATTGCCCGAATGTATTCCCGCGGCATCAAGAGTAGTTGCCTCGGTGTTTCCGATAGAGACCTTTTCGCTCGGCGCGTTTTGCGTTTCTGCTTCTACGAGATCGCCTACCAGATTGGCTACGCCAAAGGCTGCCAGAATTAACAGCATTACCGCGATAAGCGCAAGTGTTACGCAAATGCAGTAAAAGGTTATTTTTTTCTTTTTTTGCGTTGCGTTGGTGCCGCCCTCAAATAGCTCTGAGAAGAAATTCATCAGCCATCCTCCTATTATTTTTGCGTTTTTAAAAAAGGTTTTATTTAAGCCTCAACCGACGTGCGTCGGCTGAGGCTTTTTACTTTAGAATTATTCAGCGTCCTTGATGGAGAAGTCCATACGGCCCTTCTTATCAAGACCCATATACTTGACCTTAACTGCTGAGCCAACGTCGATACCGGCATCGGTTACCTTGTTGATTCTGCGGTTAGTGATCTTGGAGATATGAACCATACCTTCCTTGCCGGGAGCGTACTCTACGAAGCATCCTACGTCCTCGTTGGGCTTATCCTTGCTTGCGAGTATCTTTACGACTGTGCCGCTGTAGGTAGCGCCTACCTCAGGCTCGAACACGATAGCGTCGATCATAGCCTTAGCCTTAGCAGCGCACTCGCCATTGGTAGCAGCGATGCAGATGATACCCTCATCGTTGATATCTACCTTAGCGCCCGACTCAGCAACGATCTTCTGGATAACAGAGCCGCCCTTACCGATAACCTCACGGATCTTGTCGGGGTCTATCTTGAAGGTGGTCATCTTGGGAGCATACTTGGAAACCTCAGCTCTGGGAGCGGGGATAGCCTTGAGAATTACCTCGTCGATGATATAATCACGGCCAACGTGGGTCTGAGCGAGAGCAGCCTTGATGATCTCGGGAGTAAGACCGTCGATCTTAAGGTCCATCTGGATAGAGGTGATACCCTTGTGAGTACCTGCTACCTTGAAGTCCATGTCTCCGTAGAAGTCCTCAAGTCCCTGAATGTCTATCATAGTATCCCAACTTCCGTCCTCAGCGGTGATAAGACCGCAGGAGATACCTGCAACGGGAGCCTTGATCGGAACACCTGCGTCCATAAGAGCAAGGGTAGAACCGCATACAGAGCCCTGAG
>CALCTA010000077.1 GCA_937893945.1 uncultured Clostridia bacterium
CTTAGCGAGACGCTCGAACTCCTCAAGGTCGATGCGCTCGGTCTCGGGGTTGAGCTCGTAGGGTACGAAGTTGTAGTACATACCCGAAATATTTACGGGGCTTCCGTGTGTGAGGTGGCCGCCGTGAGCAAGGCTCATTCCCATAACTGTATCGCCGGGCTTGATGAGGGCAAAATAAACTGCGGTGTTAGCCTGCGCTCCGCTGTGGGGCTGTACGTTTGCGTATTTTGCTCCGAAAAGCTTGCAAGCGCGCTCAATAGCGATGTTCTCCGCGATATCGACACACTGGCATCCGCCGTAGTATCTCTTACCGGGATAACCCTCTGCGTACTTGTTTGTAAGAACAGAGCCCATAGCGCACATAACCGCCTCGGAAACAACGTTTTCGGATGCGATAAGCTCAAGACCGTCGGACTGTCTCTCGTATTCCGCGCGAATAGCGTCAGCAATAGCGGGATCTGTGCGTGCGACGAGGTCCATCATTTCGTGAATCATTTTATTTTTCCTCCGTAAATAAATTTACCAAATCCGCCGAGCGAATAATTTTCCGATTATTTTTGAATAAAAAACAGGAAGATTAAAACAATACGGCATTTTACTTATTATATTATAAAACATTTTTACCCAAAAGGCAATAGAAATTTTCAAAAAAACCTTATTTTTATTAAGTACTTTTCAAGAAATCTCCCTAAAGAGCCAAATTTTTGCCAAAAGATCGCAATTTACAAAAAATGAAATCTATATTCGTAAAATTTCTATTCATATCTTGACAAAAAGCGTGGTACTGTGGTATAATAACTATATCTTTAAGGTATTACTTGATTGGTCTGTCGATAATAGAAGATTGGAGGAAATATATGGAGATAGCAATTATTGCACACGATATGAAAAAAGAGTTGATGGCACAGTTTTGTATCGCTTATTGCGGAACGCTCAGCAAGCACAATCTTTGCGCTACCGCCGTTACCGCTAAATATATTTCTGAGGCAACGGGTCTTCATATAGATAGAATGATGTCAGGAGATCAGGGCGGCGAGGAGCAGATAGCTTCGAGAATTTCTTATAACGAGATAGATATTTTGCTCTATTTCAGAGATACTCGCCCCAATCAGAAGGAAAATCCCGCAGGTAACGAGCTTCTCCGCATGTGCGACCTGAACAATATTCCTGTCGCTACAAATATAGCTACCGCTGAGGTAGTCATCAACGCTCTTGAGAGAGGCGACCTTGATTGGAGAGAGATAGTTAATCCTCACTCCGCGCTTAACAGAAAGTAAAATATCCCAGAAAAGACAAGTCCGTAGGGAAACACCGCTACAGAGAGGAAGCGAGCCGAAAGGTCTGCTGAAACGCTTCCGCGATACGCCCCGTCGGGTACCACTTTTCGTTGTAAAACAGAATAGAAAAGAGTTATAAATCCGAGTGGAACCGCGCTTATGCGCCTCGGACGGCTTGTAGCCGTCCGAGGCTTTTTTGTTGAAACGCGGTAATATTTCGGCGAAAAGGACGGGAGGATAATATCCTCCCCTACCGATAAATTTCATTCATCATTTATCATTTATAAACCCGTAGGGGCGTTCTTCGAACGCCCGCGGACGACCGCTGGTCGCCCCTACAATCAAAATAACAAATATCGCACAAATTTGTAGGGGCGTGCATTGCACGTCCGCGCCAAACGCAATGATATTTTTACAAACGGGACGCCGAGGACGTCGTCCCCTACAATAAGATAACACCAAATAATAAATCGAGAACCTTAACCAAGCCTTCTCCAGTGGGAGAAGGTGGCAATTGAGGAGCATTTTGCGACTCAATTG
>CALCTA010000078.1 GCA_937893945.1 uncultured Clostridia bacterium
AGACCTATCTTGATCTTGCAAGCGGATGCAATTGCCCGAAAAATCTTCCTATATGTGTATGCGGAAGAAAGCCTCGCGTCAAGGTGTTGACGAAGAAACCCATATTGCCCTCGGACGCCGAGGTTGAAAGCAATCCCCGTTCACGAAGCGCAAAGCTTCGCGTGGCGGAAAAAATCTGATAATGGAGGTCGCGATGAAGAGAGAAGAAGCGAGAGTGGTTGACGCCACTGCCGAGCCTGTGACGGGTAGCCCGTCGGGAAGATTCGGTGGAGCGGATATCAGCGCTCTGTATATTGATATGCTTTGCGAAAGATTCAAGAATCGCGGCATCAAAACGGGCGTCAATGACGCAAAAAAAAGCGCGGAGATAGAGAAAAATGCGCGCTTGCTCGGGATAGACGTTGGAGAGAAAAAAGTCGATCACGAGAAATACAAAACAATGAATATTGACGGCAAAGCATATATGAGTCATGATGACTTTGCCGCATATTATAAGGATCTGCGAGGCTACAAGCTGCCGAAATTTTACCCTCGCGCGGAAAAGGAGTACGTTGAGGCAGAGGCGGGCGAAAAGGTTGTGCAGGAATCGGGTAAACCGCCAAAAAAAGCTCTGTGGCTTGCCATAATAAAACGCGTTAAAGATCTCGTTAAGGATTTTTTTTCCGAATTTGTGGTTGCTGAATTTCGTCAGCAGGCAGATGAGGTAAGAGAAGGCAAAAGCACGAGAATACCACGCGGATTTCTGACTGTATGCGCGATAGTGACTTTATCGCTTCTGATGATCGTGTGCAGCTCAGTTATGGTAAGCCGAGCCTTGCGAGAGGTCAGTATTCTTGAGAACAGGATCGAAAAGCTGGAGGATATCAGATACGACCTTTACACCGACCTTGAGGTGAAGAACAATATGCTTTTTATCAAGGAGACTGCGGTGGAGGAATACGGAATGATCAGCGGTGATTACGCGGCATCCCGTTACGTTGACCTTACGGAAGACGAAATGATAGAGTTCTATGAGAATGAAACGGCTGAAGAGTCGCTTCTGTCTCAGCTTTTACGAGCCGTAGGGCTTAAGGATGACTAATCTGAAAAATAGCGGCGCGGAGCGGTTTAAGACCGTATGTTGCGTCGCTTTTTTCGTAACGTGTGAAAAATGTCGATTTTCTATAAGAGTCATACTTTTATGGGGACAGGCATATATTGGTCTGGAGAACGGATATTAGGATAACAGCAGTTGTCTGAATACATTAAAGAATTTGGAGATTATTATGGAAGGCGGAACCCCCAGCGTAAAGGTGAGAAAAAGAGCGGGAATAATTTGCATCGCGATGACGGTGCTTTTTGTCGTGCTTTCCTTGAGAATTCTTTTCATACAGACAGCCAAGTTTGACGAGTACGAGCAAAAGGTAATAGACCAGATGACTCAGGAGACCACCGTCAGTGCCGACAGAGGAAATATTTACGACACCAATGGGGTGGTGATCGCTACCAATATAACGACCTACCGTCTTTTCCTTGATCCCGCGGCTATTATGCGACAGAGCGAGAAGGACGGCAAGAATTACGCCGATATTATCGCTCGCGGAGTCGCGGAAATTGATACGCTTGGACTTACCTACGACGACGTAATAAAACAATCGGGTTATACGAAGTATCGTGACAGAACGCTCGCAAGACATATTTCAGAGGATCAGGCGGATGCTGTCAGAGCCTTTCTTGAATTGAGTGAGCTTGATGACAAGGCATTGCTTCATCTTCAGGCTACGAGCAAGAGATACTATCCCTACGATACTTTAGCGTGTCACGTGCTTGGCTTTACAGGAGGCGACGGCTCGGGACTTTACGGTCTTGAATACGAGTATAATTCAATCCTTTCGGGTACGGACGGAAAATATATAGGCGCTAAGGACTCGTTCGGCAATGAGATGGTATACGATTACGAAAGCTATATTCCCGCGATAGACGGATATAGCATTACAACAACCATAGATGTATACATTCAGGCAGAGCTTGAGGAGCAGCTTGAAAGCGCGTATATAGAATCGGGCGGAAAGAACAGAGCCTGCGGAATCGTTATGGACGTCAATACCGGCGCGGTACTTGCAATGGCTGTATATCCCGCGTTTGATCTGAACGATCCTTGGCAGCTCAACGAGTATTGCGCCGCGGAGCTTTCAGCGAGCGGATATACCGAGGGAAGCGAAGAATACACCGCTCTCAAGCAGGAGCTCTTGCTTGAGACGTGGTCGAATAAAGCGGTGACCGAGGTGTATATGCCCGGTTCAACATTCAAGATAATAACCGCCGCGATGGCTTATGAAGAGGATATCGTTATTGACAGCGAAGAATTCAACTGTCCCGGTTATCATATTGTTAACGGACATAAGATAAGATGTCACAAGATAAGCGGACACGGATCTCTGAATTTCGCGCGCGGTATTCAGCAATCCTGCAATCCCGTGCTTATGAATATGGGATTACGTCTGGGGGCTGACAGATTTTACAAGTATTTGTAACACAGATATTTTTAAAAATTCTTTTCTTTTCAATATTGACAAGTCAACAATCCTCTGGTATAATACTGCATGTTTGGATTACAACCCCTATTGTAAGGAGAAAGTTATGCTGTCCTATGACGACCGTTTTCTGCGGTTTTCCTTTGCCATTGACCAGATTGCCAAAAACCTGCAGAAAATCAAAAATGAAAAACTGGTGGAGTCGGACTCGGTATCTGATGAGATGGAACTGATCAAAGAGGTTATTTTGAACATATTCAAAAGAAATATAAAAGAAGAATTTAAAATGCTGTAACATAGCGATGCCCAAAAGTAAATCTTGCGGTATAATCTCCTGCCTTTTACAGATACTAACAGCGTAATTTGTAAAATTATTGTAGGGAACGGCCTGTGTGCCGTTCCGCATTGCAAAACGAAACAGGAACGACACATAGGTCGTTCCCTACGGGAAAAGGAGAAAGATATATGAAAGCAACTGGCATTGTCAGAAGAGTGGACGATTTGGGAAGAATCGTGATCCCCAAGGAAATCAGAAGAACCCTCCGCATCCGTGAGGGAGACC
>CALCTA010000079.1 GCA_937893945.1 uncultured Clostridia bacterium
TTGTTGCCCGTTCCCATCGAGCTTATCAGCGGCACGCCGAGCGAGGTGCAGACCTCTGCTATCGCGATCTTTGCCGACACCGTGTCTATGGCATCTATCACGAAGTCAAAGCCCTCAAGCCCGAAGCTCTCTATGTTGTCGGGAAGAACGAAATCTCGGCGACAGTCAACGATAGCGTCGGGATTTATGTCTCTGATACGCTCGGCGACCACGTCGACCTTGAAGCGCCCTATAGTGCTTTGCAGAGCGCAGAGCTGACGGTTGACGTTAGAGCGTGAGACGGTGTCGCTGTCGACAAGCATTATTCTGCCCACTCCCGCTCTCGCGAGAGCCTCGGCGGCGTAGCTTCCTACTCCGCCAACGCCAAAGAGCGCGACAGACGAATTATTCAGCTTTATTACGGCATCCTCGCCAAGCACGAGCGCCTCTCTTTCAAATTCCTGTTTTATATTATTCATAAAGCTCCTTTACAAGCTCCTTGTATTCGTCGTAGGTAATAAGTATCTTCAGCGCAGACAGAAGCGCGTTCGGTGTCATTCCCGTGGGGAGAGAGAGCCTCAGGGCGAGCTTGTCGCGGAGAGACGAGCTATTGTCTCTGCCCGAGAGCCCGTCGCGGTAGAGATCTGCCTTAGAGAGCGGATTTTCGTAGCTTTTTGATATCCGCTCGCTGTCCTCAAAGGGTGAGAGCAGGTCGTAGAGAAGCTTCTGCTCCATTCCCTCAACGCCAAGCGTTCCCTCTGCCGAGGGTGTAGCCTTTCGCTTTTCCTTGCCCTCGATCTTGGGAATGTAGAGCTGTATCAGACGTTCCTTCGGAATAGCCGAGGTGAGATGCGAGCGAATTAGCTTGCCCGCTCCGTCGCTGTCTGTAAGGAGAATTATCGGCGTTTTTGCGCTAAGTCCGCGGATAAGCGCGAGCTTTTCGTGCTTCTTGAAGATACCGAAGCCGTCGGTCGCTATTATATTCGCTTCGCATACGCACAAAAGGCGCAGACGGTCGTATTTTCCCTCGACTATGATAGGGTAGGGTATCTTCAGCTTATCCATTTTTATTCTCCTTTCTTTTGATCATTTTCCACGGAGCATAAGCACCGCCACACCTAAAATAATACGGTAGATACCGAAGGGGATAAAGGTGTGCTTTTTTATAAATCCCGTTAAAAATCTTATAGATAAAAGTGATGTCAGAAATGCCGTAGCGCCCGAGACCAGCAGGAGCAAGAGCGCATCTGTCGGAATAGACGTACCGCTATCTGCCACGTATTGCGCAAAGTCTGCGAGCTTGAGCGCGCTTGCCGAGGCTATTACGGGCAGCGCGGCAAAAAACGAAAATTCAGCCGCCGCCCGTCTGTCAATGCCGAGTATTCTCGCGCCAAGCACCGTAGCGCCCGAGCGCGACGTTCCCGGAACGAGCGCAAGCGCCTGAAAGCAGCCTACAGCGAGGGCGGTGGGAAGAGTTATTTTTTCTACCGAGCATACCTCGCTTTGCTTTTTGGCGGTCAGTCGCTCTACGAGAATGAAAAGAACTCCGTAGACTATGAGCGCCGATGCAACTACCTCAGGGCAAAAGAGAAGTCCGTCAAGGCTCTTCCCGAAAGCACGCTCGCAAAGAGCGTCGGCGAGAAGCCCGATAAGCGCGGCGGGAAAGGTCGCGAGCGCGAGCTTTATCCACAGCGCGCGTGAGCCTTTCGTAGTAGGCAAGAGCGTCTTGAAATAGAATACTGCTACGGCTAAGATAGCGCCAAGCTGTATTACCACCGAGAACATCGACGAATACTGCTCGGCAAATTCCTCGCCGAGCCTGCTCGGTGTATCAAGCGCGAGCAGCTCCTCAAGCAATATCAGATGTCCCGTGGAGCTTATGGGCAGCCATTCGGTGATACCCTCTACTATTCCGAGTAGTATCGCCTTTAAATAGTCTGTAAGCATACTTCACCCCCATTCATAATCACATCTTATGAGGGTAAAGTGATATTTATGAATTATTCACCCGAACGGATTATATCGCCCGCCGTTACCTCAAAGGGAACTCGGATGAAAAATTTCTGTGAGGGGTGGGGAGCGGCGTCAATAGGATCGCCGTTTTCGGAATAAAGCTCGGTAACGCCAAAGGCTATGCCAAGCTTGCCGGGGGAGATCATCTCGGCGGAATCGCCAAGCTTTATCTTGTTTCTCTGAATAAAGGGGTAGAGAGTGCCGCCCTCGGTGGTGCGCTCAAGAGAGGGGGGGAGGGGTAGCTCGCTATCCTGAAGAGCTGTCGCAAAGTAAGCCTTCTCGCGAATATATCCGTTGATGGTTGACATCTGCGGCTCTTCCATAGGATCGTTGAGATAAAATCCCGTGCAATATTCTCTGTGCGACACGCTTTCAAGCTCGCGCATTATGCGCTTGTCAAATACGTAGCCTTCGGGATCTGCGAGATACGCGTCTATAGCCATTCTGTAGGAGTTTGTAACTACCGCGGCATAGTAGGCGCTCTTCATTCTGCCCTCTATCTTAAAGGAGTCTATGCCTGCCTCTATAAGCTCGGGGATGATCTCGACGGTACACATATCCTTAGAGGACATAATGAATGTGCCAAGCTCGTTCTGCTCGATGGGATATGGCTGATCGGGGCGCTTTTCCTCGGTTATGATATAGTTCCATCTGCAAGGCTGAGCGCACGCGCCACGGTTGGCATCACGCCCTGTGAGGCTGTTGGAGAGCATGCATCTGCCGCTGTAGGATACGCACATAGAGCCGTGAACGAATGCTTCAAGCTCTATGCCCTCGGGCAGAGCCGCCTTGATAGCCTTGATCTCGCCAAGCGTGAGCTCTCTCGCGAGAACAAGTCTCTTTGCGCCGAGCGCGACGTATGCGAGAGCCGCCTCGGGACTTACGATGCTTGCCTGAGTTGAGACGTGTATTTCGGCGTCGGGAATGACCGAGCGAAGAAGAGACATAACGCCAAGGTCGGCAACGATAAAGGCATCGATGCCTGCATCCTTGATATTTTCAAGAAAGGCGCGAAGCGGCGCGTATTCGTGAGCGTGCGGCATGGTATTTAGCGTAAGGTAGAGCTTTTTTCCACGCGCGTGGACGTATTCAGCGGCGGCAAACAGCTCCTCGTCTGTAAAATTGTCTGCGGCGGAGCGCATACCGAAGCGCGTTCCTGCCAGATAAACGGCGTCCGCACCGTAAAGCAGCGCCGCCTTAAGCTTTTCAAAGTTTCCCGCAGGGGATAAAAGTTCGGGCATATCAGACCTTCTCTTTCTTTCAGTTTGGCAATAATTTTTCACTCTATATTATAATATATTTTGCGGTGAATGTCAATACGGTAGTAAAACTCTGTGGGAATTCCTTACACCTTACCATAGGAGCGACCAACGGTCGTCCCTACAAGCAAAGAAAGCAACACCAAATTACAAGACGATAATTTAAAAAAGCCTTCCCCAGCGGGGAAGGGGGACCGCTTGCGGTGGATGAGGAGAAAAAGTT
>CALCTA010000080.1 GCA_937893945.1 uncultured Clostridia bacterium
GTCGCCGAGGAAAACTTGCCGCTGAGCGAAGCGAAGCAGTAAGTCCTTCTGCCCCAATTTGTCTTTTAAAACCTTTTTAATGGATAGAGGCGACAATAATATATTAGTTCTCAAGCAAATATAAAATATATTTTTGTATGCTCTCATCAATTGCCATCCATCTTCCTATAGGAGGATTTTTTAATGCCGAAAATCCGATCTTATGTATTTCCTCGGGCTTATTATTTTCTAAGACGACATATAAAATTTGTTGATCAATATTCACATCAACTATTGTCCAAAGTTCTTCTTTGGGAGAAAGCATTTTTTCACCGATCAAAACATCTTTTTTGCTTGGTAGCTTTGGCGGCTGTTTGGGAGGCGCGTCGAAGTTTTTCGATTCATCCATTTTAGTTGCGTTACCATTTGTGTGGCTTTTTTCTTTATATTCATCGCAATGTGCCGATCCCGTACACCGATGCCCTTTAATCGAACAAAAGCCACTTTTGCTTTTTATATGTCGAAAGTATATGCATCGAGTTGCCTGCCTCTTTGTCCCATCTGATTTTAAAACTGCTATATGCCAAGGGGAATCCTTTATGCCATATCCCATTTTTTTGCTCCTTGCTTTTATTTGCCTACTTTGTCTATTTTATAGCCAAGAGATCTCGCTCGATCAATAAAGTCTCCTATATTTGCTTTACCCCATTGAGTGCAAACCCATACGGGACCGTCAAGCAGATATATAGGATTTTTAGTGTGATATCTTTTTTCGGGATCGCTTCGCTTTGCTCTTGCCTCTGCTGGTGTAGCTACAACTCCTGTAGAGCCTTGTAACTTATCAGTAAATACGCTTTTTAACATGGAATAAGAGATAGAGGGATTGTCTTTTACATATGCTTTTACGACCGCAAGAACTAGTTGACTTTTTCCATATGTATTGTTTTGAAAACAATATCTGGAATAATCCATTCCGCCACTGCTTCTATCTGTTTTGAGGGGTTCATCTATTGCGACTTCTTCGTGCTTGATGACAGATAGTTTTTCTCTTACCTCTATTGAAATGTTTTTCAAAACAAAATTGATTTCTTCTGCGGAGTAATAATCTTCGAGATATAGTTTTATTACCTCTGTTACATTCTCTGATGTAAGCTCATTTTTTATTTTTTGCACATTGCTGTCAAAACTTGACTTTGTATCAATGAATTGTTCCAAAAGGTTTTTTGAAAAATTTGATTTTTGAAACAATTCTACAAACTTTTCTCCGTCCGGATTGTTTTCCGTAAATGCTATTTCAGTTTTCTTTACTATATCATTCACATAGTCATATATAAAAACGTAAATCTTCTTGCACACTAAAATTCCGACAGAAAGCCTCAGTTGCTTCAAATAACTTATAAGTTGCTCCTGCATATCGTTTGAAAACGGCAGACTGTATTGTTTTAATTCCACATCAAACAGATCTTTCTTGTTTACTCTTATAATAATGTCTGGAATTCCTCGTTCCCTTGTTCCAAAATGAACATTTCGTTGAGAATCAATTTCACCTAGAAGGCTACTATATCCCAATAATTCTTTAAAATAATTTTCCCATTCCTCTTGTATTTCGCTTTCAGGAGAGTTTTTGATCTCATTATAACGAGAAGCGATAATGTTCCATTTTTCTGCGATTGTCATATTTGTATCCCTTGCCTTCAAAATGATTTTTCTTATATATCTAATATACGACAAAAATTTCAAAAATACTTCTTTATAAAATAAATACTTTAAAGCAGTGTGTTTGTCGTGCGGGCTTCTAAGAGCTCTTTTTCTTTCTCTTGATTTCTCTCCAAAATTATGCTATAATAATGCAAAGAGAGGTGGTAGGCTGTGAAGAAACAAACAATTACAAAACAGGATATACAAGAAGACCTTTTGACCGAGCTTAATAAAAGAAGGATTCTTGCGATCTGGCTGACCTCCGTTTTGTGCGTGTCGATGCTTTTGTTCGTCGTGTATATTATCGCTTACGTAAACGGTGCAGATCTGCAAAGCGACCGTCCTTTCTTTTTTGCCCCTACCGTTGCAATGCCCGTCGGCGCTTGCATAATTCTGTTTTTGGCTATCTTTCTTGCCTTATACTACTACTTGGATCTTTATAAAATAAAAACGGGGAAGATAGAAATTACAGAAGAAAAGCTTTGCCAAAAAGCGATAGAAAGTGTTTCGTATTATCGCCGATCAGAAAAAGAAAACGCGCTGTACTTCCCTCAGGGCAGAGTTGCGGTGAATGAAAAGGTTTATTCGTGCTCAAATATCGGGGACTCCTTTTACATCGTTTTTTTGAACTCAAAAAAGAAACCGTCTTGTGTTTATCATACGAAATATTATGAGATAGACACGCCGCAGGGGTAAAGCACTACTGCAAAAAATACACCCCTTGCCCGCCTACACCTGACCGATTCCCAAACTATGATATAATCTAACCAACAAACAAAACCGAGGATCTACGTATGGAAAGAAAAAACAAGACGCGCGAGTTGCTCATAAAACATTTTGAAAAATACCCTGAGTTGCGTGCCGAGGATATTTTTAAGTTTATATTCCAAAGCGCGTTCGGCTGTGAGCATCTTGTATCAAACGAGGCGGCGGCGCTTGAGTATATCAAAAAAGAATATTCGTCGCTCTCGGACGATGTCGCGGAGAGGGTAGAGAAGCTCGACGGAGAATACAGCCGAGTTCACCTTTCCTGCCTTAGAGACGGGCTCTCTCCCGAAACTCTCGCGAGACTATTCTTCCTTTCTGCGAAAAAAGAGGAAAACGGGGCAGAGGAGCTTATTGAGAAGCTCGGAGTTGCAACAGAGCTTGTCAGAGAGGGAATTATTCGACTTGATCGCGAGAAATTTGAGAAAAAGCTTGACGAGTGGAGAGCAGCGGGATATCCCGCAGTGCATCATTCTGATGCGTTCCGCTCGGAGTACCACCCTGCATACCGCGTAATATCCGATAGATTCGTCGCGTTTTTGCCGCTTTTTGAGAGGATAGACAGTCTTTGTCGCGAGCAGGAGCGCGTTGTTGTCGCCATCGAGGGAGGAAGCGCGAGCGGCAAGAGCACGCTTGCTGATATGCTTTCCGAAATATACGACTGCAATATTTTCCACATGGACGATTTCTTCCTGCGCCCCGAGCAGCGCACGTCAGAGCGCCTTTCGGAGATTGGCGGAAATATTGACAGAGAGCGCTTTGAAGAAGAGGTAGCCCTGCCGCTTAAGCGCAATGATAATATTTGCTTCAGGCGCTTTGACTGTCAGAGTCAGACCTTAGGAGAGCCGATCGAGGTTGCTCCAAAGCGCATTACGGTAGTTGAGGGTGTATATTCGATGCATCCGTCCTTCTCGCGCTATTACGACCTCTCGGTGTTCTTGGAAATTGATTCTGACCTGCAAAGAAAACGGATAATGCTCCGCAACTCACCTATCTTCGCAAAAAGATTTTTTGAAGAATGGATACCGCTTGAGGAGAGATATTTTTCTCTCACAGATACCGAAACGCGCGCAGACATAATAATACCGATAAAGGAAAAATAAAATATCCGTACGGGAGGCGTTTCGCCTCCCGTTTGTTTTGCACCAATTTGTCTGTAGGGGAGACCTCTCCCCTACAGACAAAATATCAAATACCGCAATTAAAACGAAACGGATAACGCTCACGAACAAAACTTTTTAAAGAAATATATCCGAAATTATTGATTTTTTGACGTAGGTATGTTAAAATAAACCGAATTCTTTTTACAGGAGAAAGCATATGAGTATTAAAGTTGGTATTTTTGGATACGGAAATCTCGGACGTGGCGTTGAGGCGGCTATCGGTCAGAATCCCGATATGGAGCTTGTCGCGGTGTTCACGAGAAGAGATCCTTCCACACTTAAGATAAAGACTAAAGGCGTTCCCGTTCTTTCTGCGGACAGAGCCTGCGACGAGGACGTAAAGGAAAAGATAGACGTTATGATCATCTGCGGCGGCTCGGCTACCGATCTGCCCGAGCAGACACCTGCCATTGCGGCAAATTATAACTGCATAGACAGCTTTGACACCCACGCGAAGATCCCCGAGCATTTTGACAGAGTCAGCGCCGCCGCAAAGCAGAGCGGCAAGGTCGCGGTCATCTCTTGCGGCTGGGATCCCGGAATGTTCTCGCTTCTCCGCCTTTATTCCGAGGCGGTGCTTCCCGAGGGCAACACCTACACCTTCTGGGGCAAGGGCGTAAGCCAGGGACACTCTGACGCTATCCGCAGAATAGAGGGCGTTCTTGACGCAAAGCAATATACAGTTCCCGTTCCCGAGGCGCTCAGAGCGGTAAGAGAGGGAGAGGATCCCGTGCTTACCACTCGCGAGAAGCACACGAGAGAGTGCTTCGTGGTTGCCGCCGAGGGAGCGGACAAGCAAAGAATTGAGCGTGAGATAAAGACGATGCCCAATTATTTTGCTGACTACGACACCACCGTCCACTTTATCAGCGCAGAGGAGCTTGCTCGCGATCACTCGGGTATTCCTCACGGCGGCTTCGTTATCAGAAGCGGAAGAAGCGGACTTGAAAGACAGAACGGACACGTAATAGAGTTCTCGCTCAAGCTTGATTCCAATCCCGAGTTCACCTCGTCTGTCCTTGTGGCGTTCGCTCGCGCGGCTGTCAGAATGAACGCAGAAGGAGCTAAGGGCGCGAAAACTCCGTTTGACATCCCCCCCTCTTATCTCTCGCCGAAGTCTCCCGACGAGCTTCGCAGAGAGCTGCTTTGAAGAAATTGATCTGATTTGGAGGTTTTTATGCAAGGCAATATACGCATAGGAGTATTTGGCACCTGGCGCGGCGCCGCATATATGAAAACTCTGCGAATGGTTGACGGCGCAGAGGTAGTCGCTATTTGCGACAAAAGTCAGAAAAGAATAGACGACGCTCTGGAGTTTGCGCCCGAGGGCGTAAAGATCTGCCGTGATTTTGACGAGCTGCTCGAGAGCGGTATTGATGCCGTTCTGCTCTGCAACTATTTCCACGAGCATGCGCAGTTTGCTATTCGCGCGCTGAACAAGGGTATCCACGTGCTCAGCGAGACTATGGCGGCGGCAACGCCCGCGCTCTGCGTTGCGCTTTGCAGAGCGGTTGAGGAGAGCGGCTGTGTATATATGCTTGCGGAGAACTATCCTTTCGCAAAAAGCTCGCAGGAGCTGAAGCGCGTATGCGAGGGCGGCACGCTCGGAGAAATACTTTTTGCAGAGGGCGAGTACGTTCACCCGATGAGCGTAGAGCAGAATTTTGACTACAGCGACATAAGAATTCACGGTCGCTACCATTGGCGCAGATTTATGCCCGTAACCTACTATTGCTCTCATTCCATATCGCCTCTCATGCGCGCTACGGGACTTCGTCCTAAGAAGGTAATAGGCAAGGTCATCGGCGACACCCCCGAGAGAATGGAGGAATACGGCAGAGTGCGCGGCGACAGTGTCGGAGTGATGTTCGTTGAGATGTCAAACGGCGCGGTCTTCCGCACAAACGGAACGGCACACATGGCGTCTCACGGAAATTGGTTCAGAATAAGCGGTACTCGCGGTGCTATTGAGACTATTCGCGGCAAGCAGCAGACGGTTCGTCTGACCTACAACGATTGGAGCATTCCCGAGGGTGCAGAGGCAGAAAAGATATACGAGCCCGAATGGAAGCAGGATGCCGAAAAGGCAAATCAGGCACGCCACGGCGGCGGAGATTATTGGATAGTCAAGCACTTTGCCGACTGTGTCCGCAAGGGCAAGGCAGACCCCACGCTTGACGTCTATTCGGCGGTCGATATGGCGGCTGTCGGAATTTTCGCGTGGCGCAGTGCTTTGAACGGCTCAAAGGAAATGAAGATACCCAACTTCAGACTTGAAAGAGTGCGTAAAAAGTGGGAAAACGACAACCTCTCGCCCTTCCCCGATGAGAATGGAAACACCACCCTGCCGCATTGTATCCATAACCGCGACCTCGCCCGCGACATCCTCTCGCGCGATGAGGCGTGAAGTTAGTGGGAAGTTAGATTAGGAGACGCGAGGACGCGATTTTCTGCTACTTTCTTGAAAGAAAGTAGCGCAAAGAACTTTAATGAAGGAAAAGCTTGAGTAAGAACTCTGCCTCGTGCAAAGTTTTTGCTCAAGCTTTTTTAAACAGCCCACGTGTAAAGTTTTTGCTCAAGCTTTTTTCAAAAAGCTTGCGGTTTCCAAAGGCAGAGCC
>CALCTA010000081.1 GCA_937893945.1 uncultured Clostridia bacterium
GTGGCGTTTATAGGAACGACGGACGATCCCGTGGATTCACTTGAGTACCACAAGCTTCTCGCCGCAGACGATTCGTTTGACGTAATAGTTGCGCCTTCATTTAGACCCGACAAGGCGCTTAACATTGATAAAGCGGGCTGGAAGGACTATATCGCTACGCTTTCAAGAGTGGCAGAGACAGAGATAACCGACCTTGAGAGCTTGAAGAAGGCACTCACGGCGCGAATTGAGTATTTCGACTCCTGCGGATGCCGCGCGAGCGACCACGGACTTGACCGTATGATCTACGCTACCGCTACCAACGACGAGATAAACGCTCTTATCGCGCGCGGACTTGCGGGCGAGATAATTGACTCGTGCGAGGCAGAGCCGCTCAAGTCTGAGCTGCTCGTGCATTGCGCTAAGGAATATAAGCGGCTTGGCTGGGCAATGCAGCTTCACTATAATTGCATGAGAAATCCCAATTCCAAGATGTTCTCCTTGCTCGGCGCGGACAAGGGCTTTGATTGCATAGGTCCTGAGAACGGAAGCAGAAGGCTTGCCGCTCTGCTCGACAGACTTTACCGTGAGGAAAGCCTGCCTAAGACTATCATCTACAGCCTTGACGCTTCTGACAACGCATTTATCGACACGCTTATCGGCGCGTTTCAGGGAACTGAGGTCGCAGGTAAGATCCAGCACGGAAGCGCGTGGTGGTTCAACGATAATAAGCAGGGAATGAGAGATCAGCTTATCAGCCTTGCTAACCTCAGCCTGCTCGGAAACTTCGTCGGAATGCTTACCGACTCAAGAAGCTTCTTAAGCTACGCAAGACACGAATACTTCCGCCGCATTCTCTGCGCTCTTATAGGAGAGTGGGTAGAGAATGGCGAGTACCCCGATGACGAGGCTACACTCTCGCAGCTCGTTAAGGATATATGCTACAATAATGCAGAAAAATATTTCGGACTTTAATTTACGGAGGATAAATATGCCAATGAAGATGTGCTTTCGCTGGTACGGAGAGGGAAACGATAATATAAAGCTCTCTGATATCAAGCAGATCCCCGGCGTTGACGGAATCGTATGGGCACTGCACCATAAGATGCCGGGCGAGGTATGGGAGATCGAGGAGATCGCAGAGGTCAAGCGCCAGATGGATGCTTACGGCTTCAATATGGATGTGGTCGAGTCGGTGAACGTTCACGACGACATCAAGATAGGACTGCCAACGAGAGACGCTTATATCGAAAATTATAAGCAGTGTATCCGCAATCTCTCGCAGTTTGGCGTAAAGGTCATCTGTTATAACTTTATGCCCATATTCGACTGGACGAGAAGTAACCTCTTCCACCCCGTAGGCGACGGCTCGACCGCGCTCTTCTACGAGAAGAATATGATACAGGACGATTACAACGCTATGGCGAAGTACATCCTTGACTTTACCGAGAAATACAATATGTCGTTTCCCGGATGGGAGCCTGAGAGAATGGCAAAGCTTGACGAGCTCTTCAAGGCTTACGAGGGCGTAGATCACGAAAAGCTTTGGGAAAACCTCAAGTATTTCCTTGAAGCGATAATGCCCACCTGCAGAGAGTGCGACGTCAAGATGGCGATCCACATGGACGATCCGCCTTGGGATATCTTCGGACTTCCCAGACTTCTCGTTGACGAGAAGAGCATTGACCGCTTCTTGAGCATGGTAGATGACGAATATAATTGCCTTACGCTCTGCTCGGGAAGCCTTAACGCTAACCCCGACAACAACGTTGCCGCGATAGTCCGCAAGCATTGCGACAGGATCGCGTTTGCACACATAAGAAACGTAAAGCACTTTGAAAACGGAGACTTCTCTGAGGCGAGCCACAGAGACTGCGACGGCGATACCGGAATTCTTGAGATACTTAAGGCTTATCACGATTGCGGCTTTGAGGGATATATCCGCCCCGACCACGGCAGACACCTCTGGAATGAGGGCCCGGGCAACGTACGCCCAGGCTACGGTCTTTACGACCGCGCGCTCGGCATAATGTATATGCTCGGCGTTTGGGATTCGCTTGAAAGATTTGATAACAAATAAAGGAGATATAGAAAAATGATAGATCTTCCACTTAACGTAGATTACAGCGGCAAGGTAGTAGTGGTTACGGGCGCAGGCGGACTTATCTGCGGCGCTATGGCTCGCGCATTTGCTCAGTCGGGCGCAAAGGTAGCCGCACTCGATCTCAACGAGGCAAACGTAAAGAAGCTTGCCGACGAGCTTAAGGCAGAGGGATTTGTCTGCGAGGGCTACGCCGCAAACGTGCTTGACACCGAGGCGCTTGAGGCAGTTCACAAGCAGGTGCTTGCAGATCTTGGCGAGTGCGACGTTCTCGTAAACGGTGCAGGCGGAAACAATCCGAGAGCCACCACCGACAACGAGTATCACCACGAGGCAAAGGAGGGCGGCAAGAGCTTCTTTGATCTTGACGCTTCGGGCGTTGATTTCGTGTTCAAGCTCAATTTCCAGGGAACTCTTCTTCCTACTCAGGTATTCGCAAAGGACATGGTAGGGAAGAAGAACGGCTGTATCCTCAACATATCCTCGATGAACGCCTATACTCCCCTTACCAAGATCCCCGCGTATTCCGCGGCTAAGGCAGGTATATCCAACTTCACTCAGTGGCTTGCGACTCACTTCGCGGGAACAGGCATCCGTTGCAATGCGATAGCTCCCGGGTTCCTCGTTTCAGCGCAGAACTATAAGCTCCTCTTCAATGAGGACGGAACGCCCACCGCGAGAAGCGCGAAGATACTCAGCGGAACTCCTATGGGACGCTTTGTGGATTCAAGCGAGCTTCTTGGAGCAACTCTCTTCCTTTGCGACGAGCGCTCTGCTTCTGCTATTACGGGAGTTGTTCTTCCCGTTGACTGCGGATTTGCCGCATATTCAGGTGTATAATTAATAAAGGAGATAGAAATGGAAAAGTTTATTCCTGTTGTAGTGATCAAGGAGCTTTCTGAGACAGATAAGATAATGAAGGCTCTTAAAAATAATGGCATCAACTGTGCCGAGATAACCTTTCGTACCGCTTGCGCGGCTGAGGCTATTGCATACGCCGCAAAGAATTACCCCGATATGAGAATCGGTGCAGGTACCGTCATCAACGCTGAGCAGTGCGAAGCAGCACTCGCGGCAGGCGCTACCTTCATCGTATCCCCCGGACTTTCCGTGCCGGTTGCAAAGATATGCAACGAAAGAGGCATACCCTACTATCCCGGATGTGTAACTCCCACCGAGATAATGGCGGCACTCGAGCTCGGAATAACCACCGTTAAGTTTTTCCCCGCAAATATCTACGGTGGACTCAAGGCGCTCAAGGCTCTTTCCGCACCCTTCCCGCAGGTCAAGTTCATTCCTACGGGCGGTGTTGACAGAAGCAATATAGACGAATTCCTTGCTTTCGATAAGATAGCGGCTATCGGCGGAAGCTTCTTTGTAAAAGAAGCACTTGAAAAAATGGAGGCAGAAAAATAATGAAAACTGTTATTACTTTCGGCGAGCTGATGCTCAGACTCGCTCCTAACGGATATTATAGATTTTTTCAGAACGATCAGATGCAGGCGACCTTTGGCGGTGGCGAGGCTAACGTTGCGGTATCGCTTGCAAACTACGGTCTGCACAGCACTTACGTAACGAAGCTCCCGAAGCACGCTATCGGTCAGGCGGCAGTCGATTCGCTCCGCTACTTCGGCGTTGACACCGACGAGATCGTTCGCGGCGGCGACAGAGTGGGAATTTACTTCCTTGAAAAAGGCGCTTCTCAGAGAGGAAGCGTTTGCATCTACGACCGTGCTCATTCTGCAATAGCAGAGGCACAGCCCTCGGACTTCGATTGGGATAGCATCTTTGAGGGCGCAGATTGGTTCCATTTCACAGGCATCACTCCCGCTCTTGGCGGAAATATGGTAGAGATCTGCCTTGAGGCTTGTAAGGCGGCTAAGGCAAGAGGAGTTAAGATCTCCTGCGACCTCAACTACCGCGGCAAGCTCTGGACGAGAGCAGAGGCAAGAGAGGCTATGACCAAGCTTTGCGAGTACGTTGACGTTTGTATCTCCAACGAAGAGGACGCTAAGGACGTGTTCGGCATCGAGGCTGAGGGAACCGATATTTACGGCGGCAAGCTCAACCACGAGGGATATAAGTCTGTAGCAAAGCAGCTTGCAGACAGATTCGGATTTGAAAAGGTTGCTATAACCCTTCGTTCGTCAATATCCGCAAATGATAACGATTGGGCGGGAATGCTCTACGACGGCGAGAACTATTGCTTCTCCAAGTCCTATCATCTCCACATCGTTGACCGCGTTGGCGGCGGCGACTCCTTCGGCGGCGGACTTATTTACGCGCTTCTTTCGGGCAAGAGCACGCAGGAGGCTATTGAATTCGCAGTTGCGGCTTCGGCACTCAAGCATTCAATAGAGGGCGACTATAACCGCGTTGGCGTAGCAGAGGTAGAAAAGCTCGCAGGCGGCGACGGCTCGGGCAGAGTACAGAGATAAGCATCTATAAAAATGTCCGAGGCTTTTATGGCCTCGGACGTTGCTTTATTTGCTATATATGTAATTTATA
>CALCTA010000082.1 GCA_937893945.1 uncultured Clostridia bacterium
GTTCTTACCCAAGCTTTTCCTTCATTGAAGTTCTTTTGGTTCTTTTCTTTCAAGAAAAGAACAAGAAATCCTGTATAAAACTAACTTTACTCTTCCTCATCAGCAACGGCGAGGCTGTTGCCTGCTTCGGGGCGCATTGTGGGGAAGAGGAGAACGTCGCGGATAGATGCCGAGTCGGTCAGGAGCATTACGAGGCGGTCAACGCCAAATCCAAGTCCGCCCGTGGGGGGAAGACCGTGCTCAAGAGCCATGATGTAATCGTAATCGACCTGAGCGGTGGTATTGGGATCGAGTGCCTTACGGTCTGCGATCTGCTTTTCAAAGCGAGCCTTCTGGTCGATAGGATCGTTAAGCTCGGAGAATGCGTTACCGAACTCGGTGGCGTTGATAAAGTACTCAAATCTCTCGGTGAAAGCAGGATCTGTAGGCTTTCTCTTAGCGAGAGGAGAGTTCTCAACGGGATAATCGTAAATGAATGTAGGCTGAATGAGGTTTTCCTCAACGAAGGCGTCGAAGAACTCAACGAGTATCGCGCCCTTGGTGGGGATCTCGGGAAGCTCAACGTGCTTCTCCTTAGCGATAGCGATAGCCTCCTCGTCGGTTTTGATATTAGCGAAGTCAACGCCCGAATACTTCTTGACAGCCTCTATCATAGTAAGGCGCTCCCAGTGTCCGAGGTCTATCTCCTTGCCCTGATAGTTGATGACTGTGGTGCCGCATACCTCAAGCACGAGCTTCTTCATCATCTCCTCAACGAGATCCATCATTCCGCGGAAGTCGGTGTAAGCCTGATAAAGCTCAATAGAGGTAAACTCGGGGTTGTGCTTTGTGTCCATACCCTCGTTTCTGAAGATACGTCCCACCTCGTAGACTTTCTCAAATCCGCCTACGATAAGTCTCTTTAAGAAAAGCTCGGTCTCAATTCTGAGCACCATATCAATATCAAGAGTGTTGTGGTGTGTAACGAAGGGGCGAGCCGACGCGCCGATCTCTACTGTCTGGAGAATAGGGGTATCAACCTCAAGGAAGCCCTTGCTGTTAAGGAAGGTGCGAAGGAAGTTGATTATCTTGCTTCTCATAATGAAGGTGTCGCGAACGCTCTCGTTCATAATGAGGTCTATCTCACGGTGGCGGTACTTGGCGTCAACGTCCTTAAGGCCCTTGAACTTCTCAGGCAGGGGACGGAGCGCCTTTGCGAGCATCTCAAAGTGAGTTGCGTGCACCGATACCTCACCGCTGTTGGTCTTGAAAACGATGCCGCGGACGCCGACGATGTCTCCGATGTCGAAATCCTTCTTGAAGGAAGCGTAGTCTTCCTCGCCGATGTCGTCTCTCTTGACATACACTTGGATCTCGCCGTTTCTGTCGGCGATATGAGTAAAGGAAGCCTTACCCATGATTCTTCTGGACATAAGCCTACCCGCGATAGCTACTTCCTTGCCCTCAAGAGAGTCGTAGTTGTCCTTTATCTCGTCCGAGTGGGCGGTAACGTCGAAAAGTGTCTTTACGAAGGGGTCCTTGCCTTCGTCAACGAGCTTCTGGAGCTTAGCTCTTCTGACCTGCTCCTGCTCGGAAAGTGTAACGTTGATATCACTCATAATTTTTCTCCCGAATTAAAAAGAAATTTATTATCAAACCGTATTATACTATATTTTCTCGCTGATGTCAATTGATTTTTGCTTTTTGCACTGATTTTAGCTCTTTCGCGAGGTCATTTAAGCTCAAGCGAGTCCGCGCCGAGTATTTCGTAGGCGTCGATAAGCGAATTTGTGGGCAGAAGCGCCGACGCTCCGCATCTCTTGCAGCTTATTCTGACAGCTTCGGGAAGAAACTCAAGCTCGTAGTCTCCCTCCTCGTCGCCATCACACAGGCAATGTATCCTGCCTTCCTCGTCAAGCTCTTTTATTATATAGGTGATTATATCAAGCACCTGAGGATCGTTGAATTCCTGCTCTTTGTGGAGTGCCGAAAAGCTCTCGGCGTTGTTCTCCTCAAGCAGCTCAAGAAGCTCAAGCTCGGAGCGCGCAAGCTCCGCCTTGACTCTGTCGGTGTCTCCCATTACCGCGATATTCATGCCTGAGTAGGGGCAGGGGAGAGCAAACATATCCTTCTCGAAGAAGCTACGCGAGCTGAGTGTGAAATGGTGGGGATTGGGGCAGAATATACAAGGAACGGTGAAGCGCAGCTTCTGATCCTTGGTATATACCAAGGTCATCTCGCTGCCGCCGCAATCGCATTTCAGCTTTATCATATCCGCGCAGAGATTGAACAGATTTACCACGCTCATAACTCCCGCTCCGCACTGGGGGCAACGGTAAGCGACAGTGGTCTGTCTGGGCTCAAGAACCATATATAAAAACCTCCGTATAAACTTCAAATTGCCCCTGCGTTCCTTGAGGACGCAGGGGCTACGGTATTTTAGTTACCTATCTTGCTAAGAACGCTTTCGTTGGAAACAACGGTAGAATCATACTTATCGGTGTATGCCTTGGTTGCGCTCTCGTAGTCCTTATTGTAAAGGGTGTACTTAACGTCTGCCTGCCAGCCGGTGATCTCGCCAACCTGCTCGAAGTATGCAACTATGAAGGAAGAAGTGCCTTCCTTGATAGCTTCAGCGGTGTAATCACCCTTAGCTCTGCTCTCGTCGAGGAACCAAGAATCGAAGCTCTCGCTGCCCATAGCACCCTCAACGTAGTCCTTAAGCTCGCTGTGGCCGTCTGCCTTTTCCTCGGCAACTGCGAGGAATGCTTCAAGATCAACTGTTCCCTTAGCCTTAAGAGCCTCGATAGCAGCCTTGGCATTATCTTCCTTGGTGAATACCATGTACGCGCCGTCGCGAACCTTTACCTCATCTCTGTAGCGAGGAGCTACCATGAGAAATACGTCAGCGGTGTAGTGCTTATCTGTAGCGGCAACCTCTGCGCCCTTAGCGCCGTCGCCGTCCTCGATAAGAGTTGTCTCGCCTGCTTTTCTGGCTTCGTCAAAGAGCCACTTCTGGCTTTCTTTCTCATCCTCTGCCTTTTCGGGAACTTCGTAGGAGTGCTGCTCGGAGAGGCAGGTCTTCTTAGTGGAAAGGAGACCGGAGTAGAGAGAAGCCTTAAGGTCGGTCAGGAAATCGCCGTAGATCTTGGTAACCTCGATGTCGTAAGCAAAGAACTTGGTGGTGTCGCCTTCCTTGCGCTCCTCAACGTCGTCGATTGCGGTGTCCTTTACTTCTTCAGCAAAGAGCTCCTCAAAGATCTTAGCTACCATAGCCTTCTTGATAGCTTCTATATTCTCAGCTGTGGGAAGAGCCTTATCCTCAAGCTTAGCCTTTTCCTTGAGCTCCTCGTAGGTATCCTCATACATAGAATCAAGCTTGTCGTTGAGAACGAACTTAATGAATTCGTCCTTATCGGTGATAGCCGAGAGAGCCTTAGCCTTCTCTATAGCCTCTGCTATTTTTTCCTTGTAAGCCGCAAGGATCTCGTCCTTGTGGTCTGCTTCCTTAGCATCCTCGCCTATCTCGGCAAGAACTTCCTTGGATACTGCGTCATATTTAACGGTAAATCCGTATGTAAGGAAGTCAACGAGGTCGTAGTGCTTGGGGTTTGCATCGTACTCTGCGTTTATTCTGTCAAGAGTAACCTTGTCAAGAAGCTCCTTTGATACGTCGCTCTGAGCCTTGCTTGCGAGAGACGCAAGCTCGAGAGCCTTAACAACGTCTCTCATCTTAACACCGTCGCCGAATGCCGCGGAGATACAAGCGTTGTCAGAAAGACCTGCATAAGGATTGCTTCCGTACGCGTCCTTAGAGGATCTGATCTGATCTGCGAGAGCCTTTGCGCCAAGCTTAGCTTCTTCGCGCTCTTCGTCGGAAAGGGAGATGTTGCGCTCTTCTGCAACCTCGCAGAATACGAGGAGGTTCTTAACGGTAGCGGTAGCCTGATCCATGAAGTACTCGTGCCAGGTCTTGCCGTTGTACTCAGCGGGAACGAGGATAGAGTCGTACTGTCCCTTACCTATGGTCTGCTTGTCAAGAGAAAGACCGCTGTTTCCGTAGGTAGAGTTGTTAAGAGAACAGCCCGATCCGAGCGTCTGGTAGTAAGTACCCGACACGAAGGAGCTGTAAGCCGTCTGATAGAAATATGTCATCATAGGCTGGTTAACAGAGTGATTTTCGGACTCCATAGCGGTGCTCATTCTTCCGATGACACCGGTAGAGCTGATAAAGGAAGCAAGACAAGTGCCGAGAACGATCAGGGCTACGAGTCCTACTATGAGAGAAAGCAACCAAGAGGGCATTCCGCCGTTAGTTTTTTTCTTGTTGTTAGAGATCTTCATTTTTCCCATTTTAGGGTCCACCTTTGTTTTTATTTTTTGTTTTTTGCACAGTTAGTGATAATACACTTACATATTATACAATGTTACAATGATTAAAGATTGAACATTTTATGAATAATATATGAATTTCTTCACAAAATATGATCTGACGCTGATTTTTTGTGAAATTAAGCGTTCATAATTATGGGAAGCACCATAGGCTTGCGCTTGGTTTTTGCGTAAAGGAACTTCGTAAGGTCGTCCTTGAGGGCGTTTTTGAGCTCCATTCTGTCGCAGCTTCTGCGCTCGAGACAGCGGCAGATGACGTCCGCGGATATCTGCTTTATCTCTTCCATAAGCTCCTCTGCCTCACGCACGTAAACGAATCCGCGCGAGACTACGTCAGGACCTGAGAGAAGAAGCTTTGATTCGGTATCTACCGAGGCAACTACGACTATCAGTCCGTCCTGAGAGAGATGCTTGCGGTCGCGAAGCACGATGTTTCCTACGTCGCCGACGCCGTATCCGTCAACGAGTATCTTTCCCGACGGAACAGTTCCCGCGAAGCGAGCGCCCTTCTTGTCTATCTCAAGCACCTTGCCTATATCCGAGATAAAAATATTTTCCTCGGGAACGCCCATCTCGAGCGCGATATCCTTGTTGGCGTAGAGATGGCGGTACTCGCCGTGGACGGGCATAAAATACTTAGGCTTGAGCAGTGCGTTCATAAGCTTAAGCTCCTCGGCACAGGCGTGGCCTGACACGTGGACCTCAACGGCGCGGTCGTGAAGCACGCTGACGCCGTTTTTGATAAGCTCGTTGATTATTCTGTTGACCAGCTTTTCGTTTCCGGGAATGGGGCTTGAGGAGAGAACTACGAGGTCGCCGCGCCCGAGCGTTATCTGCGAGTGGTCGGAAAACGCCATTCTGTAGAGGGCGGACATAGGCTCTCCCTGACTTCCCGTGGTTACGACGGTTATCTCCTCGGGCTTGTAGCGGCGGATGTCTCCGATATCTATGAGAACACCCTCGGGAACGTTCATATATCCAAGCTCAACGGCGGCGCTGACAATATTGAGCATGCTGCGTCCCGTGATAGCAACCTTTCTCTTATGTCTGTGGGCGACGTTGATTATCTGCTGAACGCGATGGACGTTAGAGGAGAAGGTTGCGATAATTATTCTTCTGTCGGTGTTGGTATTGAAGATGTATTCAAGCGACTTTCCGACAGTTTTTTCCGAAGGGGTAAAGCCCGGGCGCTCGGAGTTGGTGGATTCGCACATAAAGAGCAGAACCCCCTTTTTGCCTATCTCGCCAAGGCGGGTAATGTTCATCATCTCACCGTCTATGGGAGTGAGGTCGAGTTTGAAGTCTCCCGAATGAACTACCACGCCCTGAGGGGTAGTTATCGCGAGACAGCAGGCGTCGGCTATCGAGTGGTTTACGTGAATGAACTCTACCGAAAACTCACCGAGCTTAACGGTGTCGCCCGCGCTTACACAGCGGAGATCGGGGGAGTAGGGCAGGGGATGCTCGGAGAGCTTGTTGCGAAGGATACCGAGCGTGAGCTTGGTGCCGTAGATGGCAGGATTGATGCTTCGCAGTATATAGGGGATAGCGCCGATATGGTCCTCGTGGCCGTGAGTGAGAAGAATACCGCGGATACGGTCTGCGTTTTCCTCAAGATAAGTGATGTCGGGAATGACGAGGTCTATTCCGAGCATATCGTCATCGGGGAACGCAAGTCCGCAGTCTATGACGATTATGTCATCCGCGTACTCGAGGACGGTGATATTCTTTCCTATTTCGTTAAGACCGCCTAAGGGTATAACGCGCAGCTTGCTTTTTTCTTTCTTTGGCATAAAGCCTCCTGATATATAAATTTTGTTTTGGTATCGCCTTGTTGATTGTAGGGGCAAACATTGTTCGCCCTTACGGGTTTGTGTGAAATTTAATTTTTTATCGTAGGGCGGTGGCTTGCTGCCGCCGTTTTTTATAAAATTAAATCTAAATCTCCTTCAATAAGTCATCCTGAGCGAGCGAAGCGAGTCGAACTTTTGGGAGGGTGAGCGGTAATATAGCGAACCCGAGCAAAAGCGAAAATTGTCAAGACAATTTTCGGGATCTACAAAAAG
>CALCTA010000083.1 GCA_937893945.1 uncultured Clostridia bacterium
CTTTTTATCGGTGATCAGAATGAGAGCATCGTCGTAGACGGTCTCCATCTTATCCATATCGGTAGCCATATAGGGAGAGAGGTATCCGCGGTCGAACTGCATACCCTCAACAACCTCGGAGTAGGTGTCGGCGGACTTGGACTCCTCAATGGTGATAACGCCGTCAGCGGTAACCTTTTCCATAGCGTCGGCGATAAGCTCACCGATGACCTCGTCGCCTGCGGAGATAGTACCAACGCGCGCGATATCCTCAGAGCCGCTGACCTTCTTAGCGCTTGCTACGAGAGCCTCAACAGCCTTGTCAACAGCCTTCTTGATACCCTTGCGGAGAACCATGGGGTTTGCGCCTGCGGTAACGTTCTTCATACCCTCACGAACGAATGCCTGAGCGAGAAGGGTAGCGGTGGTAGTACCGTCGCCTGCCGCGTCGTTGGTCTTTGTAGCGACCTCCTTAACGAGCTGAGCGCCCATATTCTCGGCTTCGTTCTCAAGCTCTATCTCCTTAGCGATGGTAACGCCGTCGTTGGTGATGAGCGGAGAGCCGTACTTCTTGTCAAGCACTACGTTACGGCCCTTAGGACCGAGAGTGATCTTGACAGTATCTGCAAGCTTGTCAACGCCTCTGGAGAGAGCGTTACGAGCTTCAATTCCATAAAGAATTTCCTTTGCCATAATAATTGTTTCCTTTCAGTTAATTTAATGATTATTCAACGATAGCGAGAATGTCAGCCTGGCGAACGATGGTGTATTCAACGCCGTCTGCCTTTACCTCAGTACCCGAGTACTTGGATGTGATAACTCTGTCGCCGACCTTTACGGTCATAACGACCTCCTTACCGTCAACGAGTCCACCGGGGCCTACTGCAACGACCTCTGCGATCTGAGGCTTTTCCTGCGCGGATGCGGTGAGGATAAGTCCGCCCTTCGTCTTTTCTTCTGCCTCGACAGCTTTTACTACAACTCTGTCTGCAAGCGGTTTGATTGTCATTTTTTCTTCCTCCTTACAATAAATATGTGAATAGATTAAAATACGTTTGTGTTTGGCACTCGGCTTTGATGAGTGCTAACCTATAAACATATTTTACACTATTTTTTAGAAAAATCAAGTCTTTTTTTAATATTTTACATTTAATTCACAATTTCCAAGTGCTAATCTTGGAAAGGAATAAGATTACACTAAAAAAATGACGAATTTTTGGAAAAATGGGAACACTAATCAAAAAACATTACGGTGGAGGGAATATGCTTGATATACTGATAGCGGGGTTAGAGTTTTTTAATAAATATATTTTCGGTGTCGGAGTGCCGCTCGGGCTTATGATTTCCGGACTGTATTATTGTATCAGGCTGAAGTTCTTTCATTTTCTTCACCCTATCAAGCTGCTGAGAGCCTTGAGACCTACCGAAAAGAAGAAAGGGGTGTCCTCGGCAAAGGCGCTGACGCTTGCGCTTGCGGGAACGCTTGGTGTGGGAAATATGGTGGGCGTGGCATCGGCTATAGTCCTCGGCGGATTTGGGGCAGTGTTCTGGATGTGGATAAGCGCGCTTGTTGCAATGATACTCAAATATGCCGAGATAGTTCTTGCTATGCGCTACCGAAAATACGACTCCGAGGGCAGACCTCACGGTGCGGCGATGTATTACATTCGCAAATGCTTTAGTGGAAAACTCGGGGTAGCGCTTGCGGGGATATTTGCTCTGTTCTGCCTACTTAATGCTTTCAGTATGGGAAGCATGATACAGGTAAACGCTTCGGCGAGCGCGATGGGCGGAGTTTTTGGAGTGCCGCAGATAGCTATAGGAATAATTTTCGCGCTGATAACGCTTTTAGCAATGTATAAAGGGCGTTCGGGCATACTGACGCTGACAGAGAAGCTCGTTCCGTTTATGACGGGAGGATTTGTGATACTTTCACTTGCGGTGATATTCATTCGTCCCTCGGCGGCTCTCGGCGCGCTGAAAAGCATTTTCTCGGATGCTTTCAGTCTGCGAAGCGGAGCTGCGGGTGTTTTCGGCTTTCTTCTCTCGGGCGCGCTCAGATACGGTACGATGCGAGGAATACTTTCAAACGAGGCAGGATGCGGCACAGCGCCTGCCGCTCACGCCGTGTCTGACTGCGATCTGCCCGCAAGGCAGGGAGTATGGGGAATATTAGAGGTCTTCGTGGATACCATCTTGCTCTGTACTCTTACGGCAATAGTTATAATAATCGGCTTCGACTCGGTAGATACCGGCGGCGATTATATGATGATAACGCTTGACGCCTACAGAGCGTCCCTCGGAGATGCGGCAGGGTATTTTATCGCTGTTGCCGTACTGCTTTTCGGACTTGCGACGGTGCTTTGCTGGGCGCACTACGGTATGGAAAGCGTGGAATATTTCTCAAGGCGCAAGGGCGTAAAGCGAGGATTTATATTGTTATACACGCTTTCGGTACTGCTCGGCTCTGTGGCTTCAACAGAGCTTATATGGGAGGCGGCTGACCTCTTTATCGGTGTAATGACCTTTATAAATCTTACAGCGATCGTGCTGATGAGCAGAGAGGTACGCGAGGAGACCGACAGACTGTTTTAAGACTGTCGGTCAGATGTTTGATAGCATTATCTCGATGAGTGTGTCAAAGCAGCTGTCAAGGGAATGACATAGAGCGCGCAGTAGAGAAAGATAGCTTTGAGCGGAGCGTGGATATATGCCTGCGCTAAGCTTCCTTTGTGCGCTCGCGTGCCAGACGCGAGCGTCGCAAAGCAGCTTTCTGAATCTTACGAGATCGGGAAGCTGATCGGGGTGCTTAAGTCGCCTGAGACTTGACACCCCCTCTTCTATCATCTGTGAGAGGCGGATACATATTTCTGCCTCTTTATTTTTTCGTTCAAGTAACAGACTTTCACGACATCGTGCCGCCGAAAGCTCGTATGCCGAGCTTATCACGTGGGAGACAGAGTGAGCGCAGGCGGCTATGTCTGAGCGCTCAAGAGGGGGCATAAAATCCGAAAAGAGCGAGCGCTCAAGCTCGCATATAGCCTTGTCTGCCGTTGCCGTCAGAGCCGTAAGCTCTCCTTTATGAGAGGACGGTGTGGCGGAGCAGGCAATAAATACCGCACGGGAGGATAGCACCGACAGCCGCTCAAGGCAGTCGTAATAATTGAATCTTGCCATATCGTATCCTTTCTCCCAACTTTCCGTCGGCACTTATAAAAGAATAGCGCGCGACAGGAGGGATAGCAAAAATCCGAGAAGAGCGCAGACGGGGAAGGTCAGTATCCAACCGAGAAAAAGCTCTGCGGCTACTTTGGGGCTTGTGGAGTGCCTCTTGTGAAGCCCTACACCCATCAGCGCGCAGGTCTTGGCGTGTGTGGTGGCGGTCGGAATACCAAGAAAGGAGCAAACACCGAGAAGTGCGGACGAAGCTGTATCGGCGGCAGAGCTTGAAAGAGGATCAAGATCTGTAAGCTCGCATCCTACCTTTTTGATTATCCGCGAGCCTCCAAGCATAGTACCGAAGGTCATAGCGGCGGCGCATATAAGCGTAATACTTATCGGAATATGAAATTCCCCATCGTTATGTATCTTGCCGAGAAACGATAGCCCAAGCATATATACGCCGATAAACTTCTGCGAGTCCTGAGCGCCGTGCAGAAAGGCACTGCTTCCGGCACTTAAGCGTTGCACCCGGCGAAAATAACGCATAGCGCCCCGTCTGTCCTGCGAAGAAAATACACGGAGGGTGATGCTATATAGAAAGAACGCGAGGATGATAACGGGAAGAGTTGATACGAGTATTCCGATAAGCACCGAGCGCCATTCTTCAAGGTTTATCGCGCCAAGGCTCATATTGGAAGAAAGTGCGGCTCCGCTCATCCCCGCGATAAGAGCGTGGCTCTCGCTTGTGGGGAGACCGAGGAGAGAAGCGAAGGATGCCCATGCTATAACAGCTATCAGAGATGAGCATAGCGCAAGAAGAGCGGCTCTGCCGTCATCTCCGAAATTGGCTATACCGTATAGAGCCTTAGCTACTCCCGGACGGAAGATCGCCATTATCACCGCTCCCGAAAAGTTGCATATCCCTGCAAGCAGAAGCGCACCTCTCGGGGAGAGCGAGCGAGTGGAAACACAGCCAGCGATGGCACTCGGCGCATCTGTCCAGCCGTTTACTATCGCTATTCCTATTATTAGCAGAGTGAAAAATATCTCCATAGCTACCTCCATACCGCTGTTTTAATCCTTATGAAAATTCTGCTTGTTTCATAACTTAAGTCCTGCCGTAAAGCAAAATATATTTATCTTTATTTTGTAGAGAATGGCGCAAATTGTTAAAAATCTTTTCATAGCGCGATTGACATAAGGCTGAAAAATTGATATAATATTAAGGATAGGAAAACAAAGGGGGAGCTTATGGATTCTTTGGTATCAGCTGAGATAAAAAACAGGGTGGAAAAGCTTCGTAGGGAGCTTAATTACCATTCCCAAAGATATTATGTGTATGACGCGCCCGAAATATCCGATTATGAATACGATATGATGTACGCTGAGCTGAAGCGCCTTGAGGAAGAGAACCCCTCGCTCTATGATGCGAATTCTCCCACTCAGCGTGTCGGCGGCAAGGCTCTTGATAAATTTGAAAAGGTTACGCACAGTGTCCGTATGGACTCGCTTTCTGACGTCTTTTCCTTCGAGGAGACAGAGGATTTCTGCGCTAAGATGTCGGAGGTGCTTTCGAGCCCCGTATATTCCGTAGAGCCGAAAATAGACGGTCTGTCGGTCTCGCTCATATACGAGAACGGAGAGTTCGTCAAGGGCGCTACCAGAGGAGACGGAGCTGTCGGAGAGGACGTTACGCTCAATCTCCGCACGGTGCAGTCTATACCCCTTCGTCTTAACGAGCCGCTCTCTCTCACCGTCAGAGGCGAGGTATATATGCCGAGAGCGGTATTTGAGGAGCTGAACGCTAAGCGCGAGGAGAGGGGAGAGGCTCTTATGGCAAATCCCAGAAACGCGGCGGCAGGCTCGCTCCGTCAGCTTGACTCAAGAATAACGGCTGAGAGAAAGCTTGATATATTTGTGTTCAATCTACAAGAGGGCGACATTTACGCCGACGGACACGCGCCAAGCAGTCATACAGAGGCACTTGACAGACTGTCCGAGCTTGGATTTAAGACGCTTGCTATGCGTACCGTAGCACAGAGCTACGGCGAGGTAGCGGCACATATAAGAAAAATAGGCGATGCCCGTGAGCAGCTCGCCTATGATATTGACGGTGTCGTTATAAAGATAGACAGTCTTGACGACAGAAGAAGAGTCGGTGAGGGAACCAACACTCCCAAGTGGGCGGTGGCTTATAAATTTCCGCCTGAGGAAAAGGAGACGAAGCTCCTTGACATATCTATAGCCGTCGGAAGAACGGGAGTGCTTACTCCCACAGCCGAGCTCTCTCCCGTGCGACTTGCGGGAACTACAGTCAGCCGCGCGACACTCCATAACATCGATTTTATACGCGAGCGCGGAATAATGCTCGGGGATGTCGTTACCGTGCGAAAGGCAGGAGACATAATTCCTGAGGTCGTGAGAGCGAATAAGGAAAAGAGAAGCGGCGACGAGAGGGAATTCTTTATGCCCACCGTTTGCCCCTCTTGCGGAGAGCCCGTGCTCTTTGATAAGGACGACGGCGCGGCGCTTCGCTGTACCAACAGCGCGTGTCCCGCTCAGCTTTCAAGAAGTATAGAGCATTTCGCCTCAAAGGGCGCGATGAATATAGACGGTCTCGGACCGCAGATAGTAGAGCTTCTGCTCGGCAATAAGCTTATAAGCGACGTTGCGGACCTCTACTCGCTCAAAGCAGAGCAAATAGAGGAGCTTGAGCGAATGGGCGAGAAGTCTGCCAAAAATCTTATAACCGCAATAGAGAATTCAAAAGCAGCGGGACTTTCGCGCCTTATATATGCTCTTGGTATAAGAAACGTGGGAGAAGTGGCGGCGGCGGCTCTTGCCGAGCGTTACGGAAGCCTTGAGGCGCTTATAGGAGCTACGGCAGAGGAGATAGCGGAGCTTGACGATTTCGGCAGAATAACCGCCGAATGTGTCGTTGATTTCTTCTCGCATCCTCAGAATATTTCGCTCTGTCGCCGCCTTGAAGCCGCCGGTGTGGAGACCGCGTATAAGGGCGCGCCCAAGGGCGATAAGCTTGCGGGCCTTACCTTCGTGCTTACGGGTACTTTGCCCACGATGTCTCGCGACGAGGCATCCGAGCTTATCAAGAATGCGGGCGGAAAGACCTCGGGAAGCGTTTCCAAGAAAACAGATTACGTCGTTGCCGGTGAAGCTGCAGGAAGCAAGCTTACAAAGGCGCAGAGCCTTGGAGTTAAGATAATATCCGAGGAAGAGCTTCTCGCGATGCTCGGAGAATGATCATCCGAAATATTCAACTATTCCGTTATATATCCCCTCAGCAAAAAGCTCGGGGCGCTCGGACATAAGATAAGCGTCGTTTGGATTGCTGATAAAGCCAAGCTCCACGAGAAGCGAGGGCATAGGCGTTTTTCTCAGCACGTACAGACCGCTCCGCACCTGCATTCCGCGGTTGCGAAGTCCTGTTGAGGCGCTCAGAGCGGAGAGGATATCCTCACCGAGCGCAAAGGCAGGCGAGCTTCGTGAGAAAGCGAATGCCTCACTTCCGCTGGCACTGCTGATGTCTGAAGCATTGGTGTGGAGACTTATAAAATAATCCGCGCCCCAGGCGGTCGCATCCGCCACGCGAAGCCGCAGGCTCTCGCTGTTGGAGCTTCCTATCTGCGACTCCTCTGTAGGACGGGAGAGCCTTACCTCAAATCTCGGGTCTGCCCGAAGTCTGTCAGCAAGTAGTATCCCGATGCGGAAAACTATATCCTGCTCGCGCAGACCGTTTCCCTCAGCGCCTGCGTTGGGGTTTTGGGGGTTGTGTCCTTGGTCGATATATATCTTTATAGCCATAAGTAAACCGTCCTCAACTTATTTTGCAAAAAGGGAGATATCCCTCTACGTAAAGAATATGCTGTATTGGAGAGCTTTGTGAAAAAGACTGAAAATTATCAAAACAAAAACAACAGAATAACACGAGCGGTGCTTTGGGGACTGTTTGCCGTGTATTGCGGTATCCTTGTCTGGATGCTTTATCTGAGCCGAGACTATCGGGGCGGATATACCTTTGGCGAGTACATAAGCAGATTTTCAAACTTTATCCCCTTTAAGACCGTATTTCATTATGCAAAAATAGCCGCAACAGGATCGTTTGAGTTTATCGGGCTGTTTCTCTGGAATATCATGGGCAACCTCGTGATGCTTCTGCCGCTCGGTGCTGTCCTTCCTTGCCTTTTCAGACGTATAGACCGCTTCTGGAAGGTAGTTATCACGGTTACGATTACGGTCATACTTATCGAGCTTGCTCAGCTTATACTGCGAGTTGGCGTTGTGGATATAGACGACCTTATCCTTAACCTCAGCGGAGCTATGATAGGCTATGCGATATTGAAGATACCGCCTCTCTCTCGAGGCCTTCGCGCTATCGGCGCTCTGCCGAAAGGAGAGGATAAAAAAGCCGAAAAGACCGAAGAAAAAGAAGAAAAGGAAAGGCAGTACACGCTCAAATGAATGCTTTTGACAACGCTGAAAAAAATAAAACGCTCGGCGGAATGCTTTACGTCGTGGCAACGCCTATAGGCAATCTCGCTGACATCAGCGAGAGGGCGCTCAAGGTGCTCTCCGAGGTGGATTTTATAGCCGCTGAGGATACGAGAAATTCATTGCGACTCCTTACGCATTTCGGTATTTCAAAGACACTCGTGTCTTATCACGAGCATAATAAAAGAGAAAAGGGCGAGGAGATAGTCGCGCGACTTCGCGGCGGAGAGTCCTGCGCTATCATTACAGACGCGGGCACTCCCGCGATATCAGATCCCGGTGAGGACCTCGTCGCGCTTTGTGCCGAGAACGACATTCCCGTAACGTCCGTGCCTGGCGCTTGCGCACTTATCAGCGCGCTTGCTCTCTCGGGACTTCCCACGGCGCGCTTTGTGTTCGAGGGATTTCTGCCCGTTCAGAAGAAGGAGCGCCGCGAAAGGCTTGAGTGCCTCGCTCGCGAGGAGCGCACCTTTATACTCCACGAAGCGCCTCACAAGCTACGCACGACGCTTGACGATCTCTGCCGCACACTTGGCGGCGAGAGAAGAATATCGCTCTGCAGAGAGCTTACGAAGCTCAACGAGGAGATATGTCGCACGACGATCGCCGAGGCGATAGAGCAATACTCGGCAAAAGAGCCGAGAGGAGAATACGTGCTTGTTATAGAGGGCGGAAGCGGCTCTGTCGGCGGTGCTGATACTGCTTTTGCGAATATGACTCCCGAGGAGGCGGTGGCGCATTTTACAGAGCAGGGAATGAGCAAAAACGACGCCGTTAAGGCGGCGGCAAAGGCTCTCGGAATGACGAGAAATCAGCTTTACGGGCTTCTGATAAAATAATATTGGCGGTTTTGTGTATATTTTACTAAACTAAAGCGTAAATAGCGAGAAATTTTTACTCTAATTACAACGAAAAAATCTTGATTTTTTGCGCTACGTATGGTATTATAACTGTATATTTATTTATATTTGTATGAAAGGAATTTCATTATGGAAAAGATGAAGGTTGGCGTCGTAGGCGCTACAGGTATGGTAGGTCAGCGCTTTCTGACCTTGCTTGAAAATCACCCCTATTTTGAGGTAGCCGCACTTGCCGCTTCTGCGCGCTCCGCGGGAAAGACCTACGAGGAGGCAGTTGGATCTCGTTGGAAGATGAAGACTCCCATGCCCGAGAAGTTCAAAAAGATGGTGGTAATGGATGCTGCCGAAATTGATGCTATCGGCAAGCTCGTAAGCTTCGTTTTCTGCGCTGTAGATATGAAGAAGGACGAGATCAAGGCTCTTGAGGAAGCATACGCTAAGCACGAGATCCCCGTTGTTTCCAACAACTCGGCTCACCGCTGGACACCCGACGTTCCTATGGTAATTCCGGAAATAAATAATTCTCACTACGAGGTAATTGCCGCTCAGAGAAAGCGTCTCGGAACAAAGAGAGGATTTATCGCAGTTAAGCCTAACTGCTCTATCCAGTCCTACGTTCCTATGCTCACACCTCTGCTTAAGTACGGCATCAAGGAAGTAGTAGCTACTACTTATCAGGCAATTTCGGGCGCAGGCAAGACCTTCAACGAGTGGCCTGAGATGATAGACAACGTTATCCCCTACATCGGCGGCGAGGAAGAGAAGAGCGAGCAGGAGCCTCTGCGCGTATGGGGTAAGGTAGTAAACGGCGAGATAGTCAAGGCTGACGGTCCGCTTATCACCACCCAGTGCATCAGAGTTCCCGTAACCGACGGACATACCGCGGCAGTTTTCGTAAAGTTCGAGAACAAGCCCACCAAGGAAGAGATACTTGAGGCGTGGAAGAATTTCAAGGGCAAGCCCCAGGAGCTCGGACTTCCCAACGCGCCCGAGCAGTTCATTACCTACTTTGAGGAAGACAACAGACCTCAGGCGGCTCTTGACCGCGACATTTACGGCGGCATGGGCGTTACGGTCGGCAGACTCCGTGAGGACAGCCTTTTCGACTACAAGTTCGTAGGTCTTTCTCACAACACGCTTCGCGGCGCGGCAGGCGGTGCGGTGCTCAACGCAGAGCTTCTCTACAAGGAAGGCTACTTTGACTGATATAATATTTAGTTATAAAAGCACCACGACAACGTCGTGGTGCTTTTATTTAGCAAGATTTATAATTGATTTTTTATGCTTTATCGCATATTGCAGCGACGTGTATGCTCCACCATATTCGTGTTCCACATATGCTATTACAAGATCCGCTTGATCGATCATCCATTTATTGCGATAGGAAATTGCATAACGCGGAAAAACCTTTTCAAGCGAGGGGTATATAATAGAGTCATATACCTTTAAATCAAGAAGTTGCTTTATTTGCTTTTGATGTGATTCTGTTATATACGGGGTGATATAAACTATTTCGCAATCTATTATATTTTCTTTCAGAGAATGACAAACCTCGAGACACATATTATCAAAATCTCCGTACCCTCCGCAATAGAAATATATTTTTTCATTGCGAGTTATATTATTCAGAATAGCATTGCGTATATTTTCGCATATATTACTTCGATTGTAAATTTCTCTATGCCCCAAAAATGTAATTATCATATCATACCTCTTATCGTGGAACTCCGATATAATATTATACATTCATTAAAAGAAATTGTCAATATCGTGGAACTCCACGAGATAAATTTTTTTATTGGAACTATAATAATTGTGGAACTCCGAGAAAGGAGCACGGTTATGAAGTTAAATGAGGCAATAATAAAGCGAATATACGAAATTTGCGAAGAGAAGTCATTGAATATATGCGACGCATCTCTTAAGGGTGGAATGTCGCCGTCTGCGATCTATGACCTGATAAAAGGAAGAACAAAATGTTCAAAGGTCATTACGGTAAAACGCTTTTGCGAGGGTGCAGGCATTACGCTCAAAGAATTCTTTGACAAAGATTATTTTAACGATATAGAGGAATAAATTACACCCCGACGGACTTGTCCGTCGGGGTTAATTATTTGTTTGCTTCGGAATATTTTGTTCGTAGGGGAGACCTGCGGTCTCCCGCGGGCGAACACAGTTCGCCCCTACCGTTTATTTAACGTGTTTATGCGTTTGATTGAGCATCATCGCTAAACAAGGATTTGATATATTCAATATCAAGCTCTCCGCCCTCAACCGTGTAGAAGTCTCCGTTGTAGTCTATCCAACCGTGAGCGGTTATAGAAATAGTTTGCAGTTGCTTGCCCGAGCGGGAGAATTTCAAGGTGTATTCAATCGCGGTAGGCTTGTTATATCCCATCTCCTTCATTCTCAACGAGTTCAGATTATCGCAGATATGCGCCACCTGATCCTTATCGGTAACGGTTATGCTACAGATGTCGCCGCTATCGCTTGCGGTGTCGTATTTCGTTATTTCAATTTTGTTTGCGGAAGAAAGATCCTCTATTCTCGTGCATCCCGAAAACGCGGAGATGCAAAGCAGGATGACAAGTATAAGCAATAATGACCTTTTCATAACAATACCTCCTTTTGATACCGTTATTCATCTTTATTTATCAAATTTTCTTCAATATACCCCTCAATGATCTCGCGTATCTTCTGCGACTGACATATATATTGCTTCTCACTGTCGGAGGCTATGGTCAGATCAATGCGGTACTCGTTATCAGCTTGCTTGACGGTGATCCATCGCTGATAAATATTTAAATCTCGATCCGTCGGGTAATCCGCAAGCTCCATATTAAATATCTCGGTCATGATCTCCCCGATCACTTCTTTATTTTCAATGACAAATTCGTAGGTGGTAAATTCTCCTTTGATATAGTCATAGACCACCTCAATAGAGGAAGTACCGTTTACCGTCATTGAAGAATATTGCTCAAGCTCAACAAGCTTTGGGTTCTTGCTTATATCATTACATCCGACAAGGCAGAGCAGAATGGCAGAGAGGGCTAAGAGTAAGGACAGTGCTTTTTTCATGACTTTTTCTCCTTTTTAAGCGTTTCACTATATATGTCGTAAAAAATCTCAAAAGGTTACACTTTTTTGAAAATTTCTCTGAAAAAATTATAGCATATATAAGAATATTTAGCAATATAAAATTGAAAAATACTGTTGACAAATACGATATAGAGTTGTATAATAATATGTAGAAAATATGAGGGAGTAGCGGCGCGCTTTTGCGCGTAGCAAGGTCAACATCATGGCGTAACGCCTGGCTTGCTTTAAATGACGAGACTCAATATACGAAGTGTCGTATATTGAGCTTTTTTTATGCTGACTCTCCAAAAAATAACCTTTAGGAGAAACAAATGATCTACTTTAATATTTTGCTTTTCGCTATAGGCTTGGTGATGCTGATAAAGGGCGGCGATTGGTTCGTTGACGGCGCTTCGGGAATAGCAAGGCGCTTTCATCTGCCCGAGCTTCTTATAGGCGCAACCGTCGTGTCTATCGGTACCACTCTCCCCGAGGTAATGGTGTCGGCGCAGGGCGCTATGGCAGGCTCGGGTGGAATGGCGTACGGTAACGCTATAGGATCTATTATCTGCAACACGGCGCTTATCGCCGCGATCACCGTAGCGATAAAGCCCGGCAAGATCGAGAGAAAGACTCTTATACTTCCCGTTGGGTTTTTCTTTGCCGCAGCTATCTTCTATATGTGCGTGGCGTATTTCCTTGGCGAGTTCTCAAGAACCGTGGGAATAATCCTTCTTTGCGGCTTCGCTATCTATATGATAACTCTCGTTGTGAATATGCTCAAGGGCAAGAAGAACGAGATAGAGCCTCTTGAAGACGTAGCACACGAGAACCTTGAGGAGAGCGAGGAAGAAAGCGGATTTTCGATCAAGTCCTTCATAATTGAGCTTCTCTGTGTTGCCGTGGGCGGTGGATTTATGATATACAAGGGCGGCATCATCCGCTATATCGGTATCGTCGCAATGGCTGTTTTCGTAATCTATGCCGTTATCGCTATAATAATGGCGGCTAAAAAGAAGAGCTTTTCGATGGGCAGAGATATTCTGTTCCTTCTGATAGGTGCGGGAATAATCGCGGGCGGTGCTAATCTGCTCGTTGACAGCGGCACTTACATAGCTACCGAGTTTGGTGTTCCCGATACGGTCATCGCTCTTACATTCGTTGCTCTCGGAACCTCGCTTCCCGAGCTTGTAACCGCTATAACATCTCTCGTAAAGGGACACGGCGCTCTCTCTCTTGGTAACGTTATCGGCGCAAACCTTTTCAATCTCGTGCTTGTGAGCGGAGTTTCCACCGTTATCTCTCCCTTCGGAGTTCCCTCGGGATCGCAGATAGGCGGAGTCCCTGCGTCCTACGTGCTTGATCTTCCCGTAATGCTTGGAGTAATGCTTCTCCTTACAGTCCCCGCGCTTATACGCGGCAAGCTTTCAAGAGTGCAGGGAATACTTCTTCTTTGCGTTTACATAGGCTTCTGCGCTATGCAGTTTATAATGTGATTAAGAAAATTGAAATTATATAATTTAAGGGCGGCATCATAAAATGATGCCGCCTGTTTGTTTTTTGCACAAAAATTATTGACTTAGATATTCAAATGTGGTAAAATATATCTATCAATTTTTATGAGGTATGCGTATGAAAAAGAGAAACGCTCTGAGACTTATATCGCTCATGCTGTCGATACTGACAGTACTTGCGGTATTCGCTTCCTGCTCGGATAAAGCAGACGACAGCGAAAATGAGACCTCTTTGGACGGCGACGAAAACGGCGCTATTGACAGTGATGACAATGTGATAGATCTTGATAAGCTCGGCGATCCCGGATATCGCCGTCCCGAGTACTCCGATTTCATTCCGCTCTCGCGCGCGGCAGCCGCAGAGGGAATGGTGCTTCTCAAGAACGAGGACGGAGTTCTTCCTCTTGATAAGAAGGATAACGTAACGCTCGTAGGAAACGGTTCGATCAATACCGTCAAGGGACCGAGCGGCACGGGCTCTGTAAAGAGCGCAAGCAACTACTCGCTTCTTGCGGGAATGCAGATCAAGGAGAGCGAGGGCAAGGTAGCTGTTAATGCCGAGATAGCAGAGGCACACGCTAAGGACAGAGGCTACAAGCCTTCACTTGAGGATATGCAGAAGGCTAAAGAGGTCTCTGACGTTGCGGTGTTCACTATTACCCGCTCATCGAGAGTAGGCTCTGACAAGAAGGATCAGATGGGCGACTATTACCTCTCGAACGATGAGATATCTACACTTGGAAAGCTTATAAAAGCAGGCTTTAAGGATATCGTAGTTGTTCTGAACGTCGGCACTGTAATTGACACGACGGCACTTCTGAAGTTCCCTGAGGTTAAATCCATACTTCTTGCATGGCAACCGGGAGAGTACAACGGTCTTGCGATAGCTGACGTTCTCGTCGGAGATATAAACCCCAGCGGAAAGCTTACCGACACTATGGCTAAGAGCTATAGCAACTATCCGTCCGCTTCGACATTTAATAAGAGAGAAGACTACATTGACTATAAAGAGGATATATTCGTAGGATACCGTTATTTCGAGACCTTTGACAGCGGCTACGAGAATGTCAATTTTGAGTTTGGTTACGGTCTTTCTTATACCACCTTTGAATATTCTGACGCAACCTTTGACTTTAATGACGATACTATTACCGTTAGGGTAAAGGTTACCAATACGGGAAATTACCACGGCAAAGAGGTCGCACAGGTCTATTTTTCCGCGCCGCAGGGCAAGCTTGGCAAGGCGGCAAAGGAGCTTTGCGCATTTAAAAAGACTGTAACGCTATATCCCGGTGAAGCACAGATACTCACTATGGAAATAGATATGTCGGCGCTGGCAAGCTACGACGATACGGGCAAGGTCCAGAAGTCTGCATATATTATTGAAGAGGGCGACTATGACTTCTACGTTGGCGGCTCTATCAAGCACGCCGTAGATACGGGTCTTGGCTTTACATATACGGTAAACGAGACGAAGGTAGTAAAGCAGCTTACAGAGCAGCTTACCGCGAGAAACATAGCGGAAAGACTGCTTGCTGACGGAAGCTATGAGAACATCCTCAACGAGAGTGAGATAACCGTTAAGACCGCTACCTCGAACAAGGCTGTGGTATCCGCTCCCGACAGACTTATACTCTTTGGAGAACTGTACGAGAATCCTGAGCTTATGGACAGCTTCCTTGCTCAGATGTCAGATGAGTCGCTTTTGTATCTCCTTTACGGACACGTAGAGGGAGAGGGCAAGAATCCCCCATCATATATCGCAAGCTTTGACTCTTACGCTATCCCCGCACTTAAGAACGTAGAGGGTCCCTCGGGACTTAGCGGCGTTTCGGGTAATGCGACCGCTTGGCCTATACCGACCGCGCTCGCTTGCACTTGGAATCCCGAGCTTCTTGAACGCGTCGGTAAGGAGATCGCGCTTGAGGCAAAGGAGAAGGGCGTCAGCATCTGGCTTGCACCCTCTGTAAGCATTCACCGAAATCCCTTGAGCGGCGCTAACTTCGAGAGCTTCTCCGAGGATCCTTATCTCACGGGCGTTATGGCGACATCGCTTATAAAAGGCGCTCAGGAGAACGGTTTGGGTGTTTGCATGGGCAACCTTGTGTGTGCAGAGAAGGAGTATAACAGAAACAACTACGACGTGCGCGTTTCCGAGCGCGCTCTCCGCGAGATATATCTGCTTCCCTTTGAAATGGCGATCAAGAACGCTGATCCTTGGATGCTGATGACCTCTTACAACCGCCTTAACGGCATGGAGACGGCTACGAATTACGAGCTTCTTACAGAGATCGTTCGCAAGGAGTGGGGCTACGATGGTGTTATTACCACCGAGTCTCGCAACAACACCGACATTCTGAACGAGATTCTCGCAGGACACGATCTCAAGATGCCCAACGGCAACCTTGAGGCTATCAAGGCGGCTATTGCTGAGGGCAAGGTTACAAGAGCAATGCTTCTTGAGCATGCAGAGAGAATAATCAAGCTCGTGCTTAAGACCGGAGAGGGCAAGATAGCAGAGAACGCTATACGTTTCGAGCCGACAGCTACCACTACGATACACTCTGTTGATGCGACAAGCAAGAGTAACGGTATAGGCGAAGAAAAATGCGCCGATGAGGGTGTTGAAAAGAACACTACGGGCAACGAAGAGGGAAGATACCTCGCGTATAACATAGTTTCTTGGGGCACTCAGGCATACGAGCTTAAGATAAGAGTAGCAAGCCCCGAGGGCTTGGGCGCTTTCAATATTTCTATTGACGGCAATCAGGTAGCAGCCTTCCAGAACACTCTCAATACGGGAGATTGGCAGGTATGGGGAGACGCCGAGCAGACCTTCGTTGTAACCATCCCCGCAGGCTCTCACGAGCTCAGAGTTGACTTTACACAGACGGGACTTAATTTTAGCAAAATAACCTTTACTCCCGTAGCAAAGTAATAAAAAACAACGGCTTACGCGTTCGCGTAAGCCGTTTTTCTATATTTACATATATCCGTATTTCTTTTTCTTTACAAAGAGGAATATAAGCGACACCACCACCGCCATCAGCTCGGCAACGATAAGTGAGATCCATATTCCGTCAAGCTTGAATATCAGCGGAAGTATGAGCACTGCCGCCACCTGAAATATAAGCGTTCTCATAAAGGATATGATAGCAGAGGTGATTCCGTCGTTGAGGGCGGTGAAAAAGCCCGAGAAGAATATCGCGTATCCCGTAAACAAGAACGAGAAGGAGAATATAAAGAAAGCGTGAGAGGTCATCTCAAGCAGCTCGGTGTCGTATCCTACAAATAACATTGAAAAGGGTGTTCCGAGGAGCTCTCCCGCAAGGAACATCAGAACAGAGAACACACCGAGCATCATACAGCTCTTTGAAAGCAGGCTCTTCAGCTCCTTTTTGTTACCCGCGCCGTAGTGATAGCTCACGACAGGCGCAATACCGACCGTGTAGCCGATGAATATCGCTATAAATATCATACATACGTACATAAGCACACCGTATGCGGCAACGCCCTTCTCACCCGCGTAAAGCAGAAGCTGAGCGTTGTATATCATACTGACCGCAGGCATCGAGATGTTGGACATAAGCTCTGATGAGCCGTTTACACATACGCGTATCAGAGAGCGAACATCTGGCCCCGTGCCCGTAAGGCGCAGGAGACTTGAGTTGGGACAAAGGAAATATATGACCGGTACGACACCGCCGATATATTGGCTGATAGCAGTCGCGATAGCCGCGCCCTCTATTCCTAAGGAAAAAGCACCGACCAAAAGCGCATCAAATATCATATTTGCCACACCAGCCGCCACGGTAACTGCAAGCGCCAAGCGAGGCTTTTCTGCCGTAATAAAGAGAGACTGAAAAGCAAACTGCAAAATATACGCGGGAATCGCGAGAAGAATTATATTTCCGTATCTCAGACTGTCTGTAAGCAGGTCGCCCGAAGCACCTAAGAATATCGCAACGGGGCGGAGAAGCAGAAGTCCTGCTATCATTATCACCACTCCCGATATAGCCGAGGTGTAAACTATCAACGAGAATATCTTGTTCGCCTTTTGCTTGTCTCCCTCGCCAAGCGTCCTCGCGATAAGCGCGCTTCCGCCCGTGCCGAACATAAATCCGACCGCTCCGAGTATGAGCGGATAGGGAATAATAAAATTCACAGCGACAAACGCCGCTTCGCCCGCAAAGTTGGATACAAAAAATCCGTCAACTATTCCGTATATAGAAGTGAATATCATCATTACTATAGACGGAAAGGTGAAGCGAAACAAACGAGAAAAGCTGAAATGATCTGAGAGCTGTATCCTTGACATATTATCCCCCTTTCTTAAAGCATCCCGATAATTATAACATATAAACCCTTATATTTCAAGGCTTTTTCGACTCTTTGAAAAAAATAAAAAATTTTTTTAAAAAATTTTAAAAACCCTATTGACAGATGATAAAAGTTATGTTATAATAATCACGTAATCAAGAATGGTTCTCAATAAGGAATGATTTTAAATGAAAAAGAAAAGAAATACAATTCAAAAGGGAATCGTCTTTGACGTATTTAGAGAGATGCACAATCATCCATCTGCGGGTATGGTCTATGAGGCGGTTCACGCTAAATATCCGGAGATAAGTAAAGCAACCGTTTACCGTTTGCTCGCCGAGGCGGCAGAGGAGGGAGAGGTGCTAAGACTTAAGCTTGCCGACGCAGACGACAGGTACGACGTTACGCTCCACAGGCACTATCATATAGTATGTAAGCATTGCGGAGCGGTGGCGGACGTAAGCACAGTCATTGATGAGAAGGCGGTGCTTGAGTGTACGTCGGGTCTTGAAAGCTTTACCGTGGAGGATATCCACATGGAGTTCAGCGGCTTCTGCAAGAACTGCAGAGACCGTGCTGAATAAGACAGTATTAAAAATAAAAATAAAAATAAAAAATTAAAACAAATTTAAAGGAGAAATTTTATCATGGCAAAATGGGTATGTTCTGTATGCGGTTACGTTCACGAGGGAGATAGCGCACCTGAGAGATGTCCTCAGTGCAAGGTTCCTGCTGAAAAGTTCAACAAGATGGAAGAGAATAAGCTCAACTGGGCAGCTGAGCACGTTGTAGGAGTTGCAGAGGGCGCTCCCGAGGATATCATTATGGATCTCCGCGCTAACTTCAACGGTGAGTGCACCGAGGTTGGTATGTATCTCGCAATGGCAAGAGTTGCGGCAAGAGAGGGTTACCCCGAGATCGCACTTTACTGGGAAAAGGCAGCTTACGAGGAAGCAGAGCACGCTGCAAAGTTCGCTGAGCTTCTCGGTGAGGTAGTAACCGACAGCACAAAGAAGAACCTTGAGATGAGAGTTGCGGCTGAGAACGGCGCAACCGAGGGCAAGTTTGACCTCGCTAAGAGAGCAAAGGCACTCAACCTCGACGCTATCCACGACACCGTTCACGAGATGGCTCGCGACGAAGCTCGTCACGGCAAGGCATTCCAGGGCCTCCTCGAGAGATACTTCGGCTAATACTTAAAGGTAATAAAATCAATATATTCAAGGGAGTAAACCACGGTTTACTCCCTCTTTTCTTTTGCTGTCTTTATTGCCAAAACTTATATGTTTTATGGAAGTTTATTGGAACTTTCTTGCATTGAAATCTGCAAAATGGAAGCCTCAATGGAAGTCTCCATATCGGAACTTTATTATAGCACGAAATCCTGCCTTCGCGAACACAAAAAGGAAAACGTTTGCGGAAAGGTTGCGAAAAGTAGTATAATATCAATTTTTGAATTTAATTTGATCATTGCAATAAAAATGATTAAATTGATATTGACAAACGATGCAATTGGTGATATACTATACCATAGATAAAAATAATGTAATGCGAGGTTTATATGCGTAATTACAATTACAAAAACAAATGGCAAAAATTGCTGACTCCCGAAGTGGTGTCCTTGTTGACACAGATTCATGAGTACAAAGGTGAGCAAACCCTGTTCATAAAAGCAAAAGCTGATACGCTGACTCAACTTGTTGAGATTGCAAAAATTCAGAGTACAGAAGCGTCGAATAAAATCGAAGGTATTTACACTTCAGAGGAACGACTCAAGAGCCTTGTTTCTAACAAGACAACTCCTCGCACAAGAAACGAGCAAGAGATTGCCGGATATCGCGACGTGCTCTCTACCATACATGAGAGCCACGATTTCATCCCTGTTAAGCCGTCAATTATATTGCAGCTTCACCGCGACTTGTATAAATTCAGTGGTAAGTCCATAGGCGGATCTTACAAGGGGGCTGATAATGTTATCGCCGAGGAAGATAGCGAAGGCAACAAACACGTTAGGTTTACCCCTGTCCCGGCGTGGGAAACTCCTGCGGCGATCGATGCAATCTGCGACGCATTTGATGAAATTTTGGCGCAAACGGATGCCGATCCGCTTCTTATCATTCCGATGTTTATATTGGACTTTCTGTGTATCCCCCCCTTCAATGACGGAACCG
>CALCTA010000084.1 GCA_937893945.1 uncultured Clostridia bacterium
TTTCCGTACAGATGGTTACAAAATATGCACCGGGAGAACTATAATCATAATTCTTTAGGCGAATATCTTTTCTTTTCGGCAATTCTTTTTTGTTATCCATTTTCATCACACATTCCATTATAGCACAAATCGGCAGAGGAAACAATCCCTCTGCCGAAATTTTGTACCGGCAAATTCTCCGCTAAGAACAACACGCTAAGCCGTGAGCGTTTGTTTTTTATTCTGTTTTGGTGTTTTTAATTGCCTTTTCGACCTCTTCGATTCTCCTGTCAAGCGGTGGGTGGCTGTATTCAAGCACCACGTTTATCTTCGAGGGGGAGAGGTTTGAGAAGTTATCCTTCGCAAGCTTTTTGAGCGCGACTATCATCGGCTCGCCATAGCCCTCGATGACCGCCTGTCTGTCAGCGCGGTACTCAGCACTTCTGCTTCGCAGATTTGTGATGATACCCGTAAGCGGCTGAACGAGACCGAGCGCTACGCCTATAACGATATACGAGAAGCCGTAATTTATCTCGGCAAAGCCGAAATCGGTGTATATAGCGGGCTCGCGGAGCGTAAGCCACACGAGAACGCCCATCAGCAAGAGGTTTCCGACGTTGAGTATTTGGGATTTAAGCACGTCCTTGTGCAGTCCGTGTCCCATTTCGTGCGAGAATATCGCGCATATCTCGTCCTCGGTCATGGCATTTACGAGGTTGTCGTAAAGCACGATAGTCTTGAGCTTGCCAAAGCCCGTGAAATACGCGTTGAGCTTTGTCGTTCTTCTTGACGCGTCCATTACCTCGATAGCCTTGACCTTGTAGCCGTACTTCTCAAGAAGCGCCATAAGCTTATCCTTAAGCTCGCCGTCCTCAAGAGGAGTGAACTTGTTGCCAATGCGGCTGAATACGGGGTAGAGGAAGGAGATTATCAGAGTTATTGCAAATACCGCACCTGCAAAGAGAAGGATCAGCCAATCGCCAACGGTCTTGTGCAGAAGCATCATAAGTCCAACGAGTGCGAGCGAGAGCACGAACTCAAGCAGAAGGGAGCGGATGCAGTCAAAGATAAAGGTCTTGACGGTCGAGCGGTTGAAGCCGTATTTCTGCTCGATGACCATAGTTGATATGTATTTTTCTATGATATCAAGCACCGAGCCGACTACGACGGTCAGTATAACTACGCCGAAAAGCTCGCCACCCTTAGGGAAGAGAGAGGCAAACGCGGCGTGCGCGTTTGTTGCGAGGAGAGCTACCATAACGGCTGTGGAAACAATGTCAGAGATTATACTTAGCTTGTTGTGCTCGGCACTGTAGCGCTTCCATTTCCGGTAAGTCTCGGCGTCGTAAACGTCCGAGAGATTTTCGGGCGTGGGGTTGTTCGCGGAGCGAAGGCGCACTATGTTAAGCACTACAGAATAGATGCCCTTAAGCAGCACGCAGATGATAATTATTATCTTGAAATTCATTGCTGTCTCCTTGGGGTAATGCCATCAATTGTCATTTAGTCGCCTTTGTTTTCTTCTTAGGGCACTCGTCGCAGTTGTAGGGGCAACCGCAAATTACAGTCTTTTTCTCGGGGGGAACAGGAAGACCGAAGAGCTTAGCGAGGGCATCCATCATCTTATTGCGCTTGGTAAATATTCTGATCCTGTGTCTTGAGGGCTCGTCGTCGAGCACATGACAGTTATCGCAGGAATCCTCGTCGTCCTCGTTATTAGCCTTTGTTGCTACGGAAGTCTCGACCTCGTCTGCGGGATCGACGAATATCTCCTTGTATGTAGCCGTGGCAAGAGCGCCCTTGAGCTTTTCGATATCCTCGTCCGAAAAGATATTTCCAAGCTTGATAGCCTTGCGGATAAGCTGAGCCTTGTATCTTTCCTCGGGCATCTCAAAAACCATTGCAATAACCTCTTCGTTAGTGCCTACATCCTTAAGTGCATAAATTCTCGAACGGAGCGTTGCGCCCGACCATCTGTCGTGTCTTTCCATGAATTCGTTCCAGTTCATTTCTCGTCTCCTTTAAAAACAAATTTATATTTTCAGGCAAAGCTCTGTGTTGCCTTTGGGTGCCTTATCATTCAAAACGGGACTTGCCCCACCAATCAGGGCAGATCTCACCGAGGGTAACAGTATTTTTTGTGTTAAGGTCGAGAAGTATTTCTATATTTGGGCTATCCTTGTCAAGCTGCATCATAAACTCTCTGCAAGCTCCGCAGGGCGAGCCGACCTTGCCGTCGCTCATTACGGCGACTACCCGTCTTATGCGGCTCTCGCCGCATGTCAGCATATTCGCAATAGCAGCTCTTTCGGCGCACATGCCGAGAGAAGAGCAGGTGTCTATACAAACTCCGACGTATATCTTTCCCGACTCAGACTCTATAGCGGCGGCAACGCCCCCTGCCTCAATAAACGGAGATACTACTCTCGCGTTCTGAACCTCAAGAGCGGCGTTATAAAGCTTATCCCATATATCCATAGAAACCTCTCGTTTTCGGTACCGGTACTCGCGCGGTACTGTCATACTTAGTTTTATTATAACACATATTTTGATATTTTCAACAGGTTTTTGTATGAAAATTACCAAAAAAGTCGAAAAAAGTGAAGTTTTTTGCAAATATGCGGTGTTTTCAGTACTTAAAAATACCTATCAATACCGTTGACAAGCTACCGATATTGTTGTATAATATATTCGGAGTATTTTCTTGTTTATTATCTTTATAGGAGGAGCTTATGAAGGCTTTCAAAATTACCGCAAAGATAATTCTTTCCCTGCTCGCTACCGTGCTTCTTGTTGCAATTATTTACGTGGCATACGTATTTATCAGTTACTATCGCATCGAGGACAATCTGCCTCTCGACGTTGAAAACAGGGCAGAGGAGACGGGCGCCGCTTTGGATAAGGAATACACTATCCTTACTCAGAATCTCGGCTTTGGTGCTTACACCTCAGACTTTACTTTCTTTATGGACGGAGGAAAGGAATCAAGAGCAAGAAGCAAGGAAAGCGTGATAAGCTGTATTGAGGCGGGTGCGCAAAAGGTAGGAAGCTTTTCTCCCGATTTCATTCTGTTTCAGGAGGTAGATCTTGATTCGACGCGAAGCCATCACGTCGATCAGTACGCTATGCTTCAGGATATTTTTAAAGACTATTCGCACTCTTCGGCGGTAAATTACGACTCGCCCTATCTCTTTTATCCCTTTAACTCTCCCCACGGAGCATCTGAGAGCTGTATGGCGACATTCAGCAAGATAAATATGACCTCGTCGCTTCGTCGAAGCCTTCCCATAACCACCTCGGTTACAAAGATACTTGACCTCGACAGATGCTACAGCGTTACGAGGATACCTGTGGAGAACGGCAAGGAGCTGCTGCTCTACAACGTACATACCTCGGCATACGGAAGCGACGACGAGGTGAGAACGGCGCAGATAACTATGCTTTTTGAGGATATGCAGAGCGAGTACGAGAAGGGCAACTACATCGTCTGCGGCGGCGACTTCAATCACGATTTCACGGGAGATTCAAGCCTTAAGCTCAACGGAAGCGAGGCTGAATACGGCTGGGCTCAGCCTTTTCCCGACGAGCTTGTTCCAAGCGGATTTACAAAATGCGTGTCCTACAAGGACGGAGAAGTTCTTCCGTCGTGTAGAAACTGCGATATTCCTTACGAGGAAGGGAACTACACTATTATTGTTGACGGATTTTTCGTCTCTGACAATATTGAGTGTGTTACGGTAGAGAACGTACAGACAGGCTTTGAGTATTCGGACCACAATCCTGTCGCAATGACCTTCAAGCTGAAATAAAGATAAGCAGAGGAGAAAGATATGGCAAAATTATATTTTAAATACGGAGCGATGGGCTCTTCAAAAACGGCTAATGCCCTCATAACGAAATTTAACTACGAGGAGAGAGGAATGAAGGTATGGCTGATAAAGCCATCTACCGATAACCGAGACGGAGCTGCTGTAGTCCGTTCTCGAATAGGACTTTCCGCCGAGGCTTACGTCGTAACCCCCGAGGTTGATCTATTTGAGGAGTTTTCAAAAAGGACAGACTGCAACGTTATCATTGCCGACGAGTGTCAGTTTCTTACCCCTGCGCAGATAGATCAGCTCAGGCGGATAGTTGACGAGCTTGACGTTCCCGTGCTTTGCTTTGGTCTTAGGACCGACTTCCTTACCCACACCTTTCAGGGCAGCCACCGTCTATTTGAGGTAGCTGACTCGATAACCGAGATAAAGACTATCTGCGAGTGCGGTAAGAAGGCTATTGTCAACGCGCGTATCGACGGCGAGGGCAGAGTGCTTACCGAGGGTGGACAGATACTCATAGGTGGCAACGATTCCTACGTGGCTATGTGTCATAGCTGTTGGGTAAACGCTATCAAGGCTCAGAAAAAGAGCGAGGAAAAGTGATATGGATAAAAGCGGAGAGATAATGATAATAGGCGTAGCGGGTGGCACGGGAAGTGGAAAGACAACGCTTGCCGAGAACATCGCGAGAGCCTTTGGCGACAAGGTAGCGGTGATCACCCACGATAGCTACTATTGTGCGCAGAACGATAAGACCTACGAGGAGAGATGCAAGCAGAATTACGATCACCCCGATGCTTTCCAGACGGATCTGCTCTGCGAGCATCTTGACGCTCTTGCAAGAGGTGAGGCGGTGGATATCCCCGTATATGATTACACGGTACATAACCGCTCGGACAAAACCTTCAGAGTTGAGCCTCGCGCAGTTATCGTGCTTGAGGGTATTCTGATATTTTCGGACAAGCGTCTGCGCGACAGAATGGCGCTCAAGATATTTGTAGATACAGATGCAGACGAGCGCATATTGCGCCGAATACTGAGAGACACCAAGGAGAGAGGCAGAAGCCTTGACTCTGTTGTGGATCAGTATCTCACTACCGTAAAGCCGATGCATGATGCTTTCGTTGAACCCTACAAGCGATTTGCCGACGTGATAGTTCCCGGCGGCGGATCGAACCCCGCGGCACTTGATATGATAATCACGAGAATAAATAAACAGCTTACGGAAAAGTAATAAAAAGAGCAAGCACAGTCGTGCTTGCTCTTTTTATTTATAGCATCTTTTTCATCCAGACGTGGAGGGCGTTTTGCTCATATTCGGGCTCGCCGCAAACCTCAAAGCCGTTCTTTTTGTAGAAATCCTTTGCGGGATACTGTGAATGGAGCTTAAGGCAGGGAATTCCGCGCTCTCTGAGAGAATCGCACACAGCGCCGAGCAGCAGAGAGCCAAGTCCTTTGCTTCTGTACGCCTTAAGCACCGCAAATCTTCCAAGGACGTATTCACCTTCGCCATCAGCAAAGGCGCGGCATGTCGCTATAGGTAGCGAGCCGATATATCCGACAAAGTGAAGCGCGACAAGGTCGGTCTCGTCGGGAAAGTCAATAAATCCTTGCTCCTTGACGAACACCTCGGTTCGTATACGCATAGCCTCGTCGGGAAGAGAAGTGTAAAGCTTTATTTCCATAATGAGCCTTATTCCACGAACGCGAGAATGTCTCTCACAACGTCGTCGTGGGTGAAGTCTTCAAGTATCTCATGGCGCGCACCCTTGTATATCACGCACTTTACGGGTATGTTGCGTTTTTTCAGTCCTTCTTCTACCTCAAGAACTCCCTTTGAGTAGTTACCCACGGGGTCATCCTCGCCTGATACGAGCAGAACAGGGAGAGAAGTGGGCATAGCGTCATACCAACGCTTAAGGTTGCAGTCTCTGTTCATACGAACAAGATCCTTCATAGCGCTGACTGTGAAAAGAAATCCGCTGAGCTTGTCTTCGTGAAAGACCTTTCTGCGCTCCTTGCTTGTGGTGAGCCAACGAGCAGAATCGTTCAGGTCATCGTCAAAGCGCTCATTATAGTTGCCAAACGCGAGCTTTTGAACGAGAGGAGAGATATGATGACCGCCGCGAAGTGCCTTGATGATAGAGATTATCATAAGTCCCGGGGTGGCGAGAGGATTTTTGCCGCCCGTTCCCATAACTATCAGCTTGTCGGGATTTTTATATTTTGCCGTGGCAAGTCTTACGATAAACGAGCCCATGCTATGCCCCATAAGCACGTAAGGACCGCTGACGCCCTTTTCGGCACTGTATTTACTTATAACGGCATCAGAGAAGCCCTTGACGTCATCAATAAGATACATATAGCCACCTTTATCGGCTATATATCCGAATTCCGAGGGGTCATTTGCGGTTTTGCCGTGTCCGAGATGGTCGTATCCGAAGCATATCCAACCCTCTTCTGCCATCTGCTTCATAAAGCGCTCATATCTGCCGATATGCTCTGCCATTCCGTGTACGACGTGAAAATATCCGATAGGGGTGGTGTCGGGACAATAGACTACTCCCGAGAGTGTATGCACACCGTCGGACGAGGGGTGCGTAAAGGAATTTACCGTATAGCTCATAATTACCTCCTAAAATCAGAAATTTCTGCACGCTCTGACGGCTCTGTGCCAACCGTCAAGCAGCTTTGCGCGTGTGTCTGCGTCTATAGAGGGCTCGAATACGTCGGCGTCTGCGGCAAGAGCGCGAAGCTCATCACGGCTCTCAAAGAAGCCTACCGCAAGTCCCGCAAGATATGCAGCACCCGTGGCGGTAGCCTCGGGATTTGTCGAGCGAACTACCGAAAGATTTGAAAAATCAGCCTGCATCTGCATAAGCAGCTTGTTTGCCGAAGCTCCGCCGTCTACCTTGAGGCGCGAGACGTCGCTTGTATAGGGAAGAGATCTCATATCCTCTCTCATAGCGGCAAGGACGTCCTCTGTCTGATAGCAGATAGACTCAAGTGCCGCTCTTATGATGTGATTTGCTCCCGTACCTCTCGTAAGTCCGAGAATACTTCCGCGCGCGTGCATATCCCAATACGGAGCGCCAAGCCCCGCAAACGCGGGAACGACGTAGACGCCGCCGTTGTCGGCTACCTTACGCGCGAAATACTCGCTGTCCTTGGATTCATTTATTACTCTGAGCTCGTCGCGAAGCCACTGCACCACAGCGCCTCCCACGAAAACGCTGCCCTCAAGTGCGTATTCTATAGGCCTACCTGCTTCAGTCGCGGCTATCGTGGTGAGAAGACCGTGCTTGCTGCTGACGGCATCGTTGCCCGTGTGTGTAAGGAGAAAGCAACCTGTTCCGTAGGTGTTTTTTGCGCTTCCACGCTCAAAGCAACACTGCCCGAAAAGAGCTGCCTGCTGGTCGCCCGCGATGCCGGAGATAACTATCTCCGAGCCCATACACTCAAAGCTTCCATACACCTCGCTGCTGCTTCTTATCTCGGGGAGCATAGAGCGGGGAACTCCAAGAAGTGAGAGCATACCGTCATCCCACTCTCCCGTACGTATATTGCAGAGCATAGTTCTTGAAGCGTTTGTGCGGTCTGTAACAAAAACTCTGCCGTCGGTCAGCTTCCAGAGAAGCCATGTATCTACAGTTCCGAACAAAAGGTCTCCTGCTTCTGCGCGCTCTCTTGCGCCCTCGATATTGTCAAGTATCCATTTGAGCTTAGTGCCGCTGAAATAAGGGTCAAGTCGCAAGCCCGTAGTTTTTCGTATGTATTCTCCCTTGCCATCTTTCTCAAGCTGCTCGCATATCTCTGATGTGCGGCGGCATTGCCATACGATAGCGTTGCATACAGGCTTGCCCGTATGCCTGTCCCAGACGATAGTCGTCTCACGCTGATTAGTTATACCGAGAGCGGCGATCTCGTCTGTTGAGATACCGCTTTTTGCGATACATTCAATGAGAGCGGCGTACTGATTTGCATAGATGTCCATAGGATCCTGCTCGACCCAACCGGGTCTTGCGTATATCTGAGGGATCTCGTGCTGAGCCATAGCTACTATATTTGCCCTTTTATCAAAGAGTATGGCGCGCGCGCTCGTCGTACCCTCGTCAAGCGCAAGAATATATTTCTTTTTAGCTTCCATATACTTATCTCCTTCTTGGGTAAATAATCTTACAAGAATATTATATCATAATATTTTCGCTATTGCAAGAGCGAGATTTGTCAGCAAAAAAATAAATTAAAGATATTGCAATGCGTATATAAAAATGTTATAATAATTTTAGAAAAGTGTGTAACCTTTTGAGAAAAAATACGACATATAATATAGAGGCACAAGTGCCTTCGCCTTTACAAAACCGAAAGGAGATAAAAATGTCTTTACTTAAACTGAGGGATATCGGCAAGATATACGTTTCGGAGGGCTCGGTAGCAGTCGGACTTCGCGGCGTCAATCTTGATTTTGATATCGGTGAATTTATTGCCGTAACCGGTAAATCGGGAAGCGGTAAGACCACGCTTCTCAATATGATAAGCGGTATGGATACCTACGAGGAGGGAGAGCTTTATATAGAGGGAGAGCCTACCTCGCATTACGACCAGCCCGAATGGGAGAACTACCGTAAGAAGTACATCTCGTTTATTTTTCAGGAATATAACATAATCGACAGCTTTACGGTGCTTCAGAACGTTGAGCTTGCGCTTTCTTATATCGACTCTCCAAGGGAGAGACGCACGAGAGCGCTTGAGCTTATCGAGCGCGTCGGACTTACAAAGTTCAAGAACCACAAGGGCTCTAAGCTCTCGGGCGGACAGAAGCAGAGAACTGTAATAGCGCGCGCTCTCGCAAAGGACAGCCCTATAATCCTTGCCGACGAGCCGACGGGAAATCTTGACGCCAAGACCTCAGAGGAGATAATCGCGCTTCTTGCCGAGATATCCAAGGATAAGCTCGTCATCGTCGTAACTCACACGGCGCAGGAGCTCGAAAAATATGCGACGAGAGAGATAAGAATATTCGACGGTACCGTTGAGAGAGACGAGGAGCTTCGCAAGGCAGAAAAGAGATCAACGGTAGTTATAAGTGAGAAAAGCACGAAGCCGCACAACATCAGGCGCGGAATTGAGCTTGGTTGGCAGAGATTCAGGTCTATGCCTAAGCTTTCGGTCTTTATGTGCGCTCTTATGGTGCTTGCGATACTCGGCACCTTCTTCTCAACTCTGCTGTTCTCGGTAGATCTTGAGACAGATTATCCCATTTTCGTTCACAGAGACGGAAGGCTCGTGATCACGCGTCAGGACGGAAATCCTATAACCGATGAAGAGCTTAAGACACTTGCAGAGGAGCTTGACGCGAAGGACTTCTGCCATTACGATTATCTCTACGATTCCTCCTTTGGCGTGAACAACGTATCAGATAGCGGCAAACATAGATTTGCACAGGTCTACGCCTACGTTGACGACGGAAGCGTGCGCGCGACTGTCGGACACTCGCCTGAGAATGAGAACGAGGTAATGCTTTCGCTTCCGTTAGAGTGGCTCTTGGTCTATGGCACGTCGCTTGACGAAGAAGACACTATCAAGCTTGGCGGCAGGACCTACACTATTTCGGGAGTACACTACTATCTTGATAACACTAAGACAGGTAAGGCGATATTCAGCGAGGAAGGATTTAACGAGTGCGTTGACTCTAATTTTATAAACGGATATCAGTTTGGATTTCTTTCGGTAACTCCCAAGTTCGAGACCGAGACTGCTCTCTTTGAATACGTGGCGGGCATCTATATAGATGACACGCTTGGCGAGAACGAGTGCTATTTCACGAGTCCTGACTACAGGGTCATTGAGAATATCAAGGTCGCGGCAAGAAAGGAAAATATAGAAACTGTTGTGCTGACCTTCGACTTTAACAAAAACAGCCAGACGGGTATGTCTCAGGGCTTTACCTATCCTTACGGCGACGCTAAGATAGAGCTTGACAGATGTAAGGTGGCCACTGATAGCAATAACCAGTACGTTGAATACGACTACGGCTACAACGGCGGTATCGTCTACGAGGATGTGATAATCGTTGACAAGTACTACGGCAGCAACGGATACGTTAATATTTATATCTCCGAGTCTATCGCAAACGCTATGTTTGAGAACCTCAGAGAGCCAAACTATATGCAGGCGTCTCTCTTCTTTGGTAGCGACTCACGCGCGGAGAAGGCAACAGACGCCCTTCAGGACAAGGGTTATTTCACGATGCTCTCGAGCCACACCTACGAGCGTGGAGAGGACATCATACTCTCGCTCTTTATAAACCTATTTATGATAGGATTCTGGCTTACAACGCTTCTTTTCTTGGGACTTTTCCTCTACGTTTGCTCGGCAAGAGCGATAGTTGCCAAGAGAGGAGACATTGCGATACTTCGCTCTATGGGAATTGAGAATAAGATCATCAAGATATCTATGTATGCGCAGACGGCAATAGCGATGATACCGTCATTCGTAGTGCTGTTCTTCACGGCGGTACTGATCTACACGTCGCCGTGGCTCAATCCGATGTTCCCGTTCATGCACGCACATCAATACGCGCTGATACTTCTCGGAATGGTGCTTATAAACCTCTACATCTCAAGGAAGTATAACAAGAAGATGTTCAAGGAAAGCGTTCGCAAAACTTTGAAGGGAGGAGCTAAGGAATGATCAAGATAGATAAACTGAATAAATATTACGGCGGCAGAGGCGCAAGTCAGGTCCATGCCGTAAATGACGTTTCTATTACTCTCCCCGATAGCGGAATGGTAGCTATCTTCGGTAAATCGGGTTGCGGAAAGACGACCTTGCTTAATATGGTGGGCGGTCTTGACAAGGCAAGCTCGGGAGAGGTGCTTATAGACGGCAAGAAGATCTCCCCTGACTCCGATAGCGCGAGAAACCTTAAGGTCGGATATATATTCCAGAATTACAACCTCTCCGAGAGAATGAACGTTTACGATAACGTTGCGGTCTCTCTCCGCCTTTGCGGTATGACAGATGAAGCCGAGATAGAGGCAAGAGTTCTTGCGGCGCTCCGCAGCGTTGATATGGAGAAATACCGCAAGCGTCTGCCGACGGCTCTCTCGGGCGGTCAGCAGCAGAGAGTTGCTATTGCAAGAGCGATAGTAAAGAACCCCTCGCTCATCCTTGCCGACGAGCCTACGGGCAACCTCGACGAGCAGAACACGGTCATGGTGATGGATCTTCTCAAGTCGCTCTCGCGCGACAGACTCGTGCTTCTCGTTACTCACGAGGCGCATCTTGTTGACAGCTATTGCGATAAGGTCATAGGTCTCTCGGACGGAAAGATATTTGAGGAGAGGGAAAACAGCGTAACAGAGGGCTACGTTGGCAAGAAGGCAAACGAGGTCTACCTTGGGGATATGGCGCGCGAGGAGCTTTCAGACGGCGAGCTTACCTTTGAATATTACGGAGACCGCGAAAACAAGCCTACAAAGCTTCGCATCATATCGGCAGGCTTTACGTTTCGGCAGACGAGGACGTAAAGCTCAAGATAGCCGACAAGTCCTCAGAGCTTATAGTTCACGAGGGCAAATACACCGAGAAGCCAAAGAGCGAGCCGAAAGAGCTTCCAACCGAGCTCAAAGCTCCGATACCCGAGGGCAAGAGCGGACGGCTGTATGACTTTAAGGGTGCGCTCAAGAGCGGATTTAACAGCAATTTTGCCAAGAAACGCAAGAGAAAGATACTTCTTATACTCACGATGATGTGCTTTGCGGCAATAATCGTATTTGTGGTAGGACTTTTCGGTGCGGCGATATATAACTTCTCGACGGTTGAGCAGTATTTCAACTCAAACGTAGTGGGCGTTTCTGCAAACGAGATGACCAACGACGAAGCGCGAGAGGTAGTGAGCAGGGGAGACGCCGAGCTTTTCGTGATCAGCGGAAGCTTCAGCGAATACCGCCCCAACGTTCACGATTATCTCAATTTCTCGTTTGGCAGCTACGATACCGCATCCTACGGCATCCGCTACGATAACGCAGGCAGCGAGAACGTACAGGCGCTTCCTATCTCTCTGCTTGAGGGCAGAAGACTTCTCGCGGGAAGAGACGAGATCAAGGCTGAAAATGAGATAATTATTACCTCGGCAGTTGCAGACACCATAATAAAGGCGATGGGCAACTCCAACGTGAACAGCTATGACGATCTCATTTACTCAAACGTCTCACGCGGCGGCAGATACGGCTATTATTACGACGGTATGGATATGATTTCCCCCGGCGGCAGAGCGCAGAACAGTAAGCTCAAGGTCGTAGGCGTGGTCTCGGGCTCTGACGAGGAAGCGTTTTACCACGAGTACACCTATCTGCAGAAGACTCTTACCGATCTTTACGGCGTAAACGCGGGATATTTCTCGGATCTCGAGCATTCGGGCTTTGACCTGCCTGCACTTGAGAGGGGTAGTATATACACCCTTGAGGGCTACACCTACGGCGGCTATGAAAAGACGGTCATCGGTGGCGAGAGCTACAAGATAGTTGATACCTACACGGTAGAGATAACCAACGAGCAGCTCAGTAAGTATTGCAAGGATTACTACGGTTACGATCTTACCGAGGGCGTTGAAGCTTATCTTAAATATTACTACGGCTTTAATAGCTACGAGGATTGGGCGGCAAGCTACTACGGTAAAGAGGGACTGAGCAAGGAAGAAGCAAAGAGCCTGCTTGAAGAAGAGTATAAGAGCTTTATGGAGAGGATTAAGGTAGAGTGCCTTAAGAGAGCCGGAAGCAACGTTCCTCAGATCATAATGACGCTTGAGGATATGAAGCGCGTGGCTACCTCTTACTCGGTAGGAAAGAGCTCTGAGGGACTTACCTCGGGCATATATCAGGGTGGAACATACGTGTTCTATTCAAAGGACGCGAAGGCACTCGGCGAGAAAATGGTGGAGAAATACGGTGAGGACAACGTTACCACGCCAAAGTCCTCGCGCGAGTATCTGAGAGCAGAGTATTACAGCACCTTCGTATCTCTGACAGTAGTTCTGATAGTAGTAAGTGCGATAATGTCGCTCTGTCTCTACTTCATAATGCGATCCTCGCTTATGGGAGACATCAAGGAAGTCGGCATAAGCCGTGCTATCGGTGTAAGCAAGCGAAATCTTTCCTACAGATACCTCATTGAGACCTTGATGCTCTTTGTTATGACTATCTTCGTAGGCTTCCTGCTCTCAAGCATACTGATGGGAAAACTCACTGATCTTTCGGCAACTATGGGTATGCTGGTCTACTACCCGTGGTGGCTTGGCGTGATAACTCTCATAGGAATAATCATCATCACCGTGATATGCGGACAGATGCCGATACGCTCGCTTCTTCGCCGCTCGCCTGCGGAGATACTTGCAAAATACGATATTTAACAGAGGAATTTTAAAATGGAACTACAAAAAGGACGCCCTGCGGATACCGCAGGGCGACTTGAAAAGGAAATACGCTCGTACGATCTGCTCGATTCTCTTGGAATAGAGTACGACAGGATAGACCACGAGCCCGCAATGACTATGGAGATATGCGAGGAGATAGACAGAGCGCTTGGCGCGACTATATGCAAAAACCTCTTTCTTTGCAACAGACAGCAGACAGATTTTTACCTATTGATGATGCCCGGCGACAAGCCTTTCAAGACTAAGGACCTCTCATCCCAGATAGGCTCGTCGCGCCTCTCGTTCGGCACTCCCGAGTATATGGAGCAGCTCGTTGATATAACTCCCGGCTCACTCAGTATCCTCGGACTTATGAACGATAAAGAGGGAAGAGTGCGCCTGCTTATTGACAAGGACGTGCTCTCGGGCGAGTATATCGGCTGTCATCCGTGTATAAACACCTCGAGCCTCAGAATTAAGACCTCTGATATGGTCGATAAGCTTATTCCCGCGCTCAGACACGCGCCCACGCTCGTGGAGCTTTAAAAATTTAAAAAGTTTTATAAAACGTGTAACCTTTCAAGAAAATTTACGACATATATAGTGAAGGCACAAATGCCGCATCGAATATTGAGAGGAGAAGAAAATGAAGAAAGTATATCTTTCATTGATAAGCGCGCTTCTTCTTTGCGCTATCGCAATAAGCTTTTTTGGATGTAACTCGATGGAAGCTACAGACTTGATGGAGGGAATAACTCCGAACGAGACGCCGCAAAAGCCCTCTCCTAAGCCTCCTACGGCATCAGGAGATCCTACCGACAAGCCTCCCGTCTCCGACGAGCCTACTACTTTGAAGGCTGCCGATAATGCCGCCGCTACAGATTTTGCGCTTCGTCTCTTCAGGGCGAGCAACGAAAAAGGCAAAAACACACTCATCTCGCCCCTCTCGGTGCTTTGCGCACTCTCTATGACCGCAAACGGCGCTAAGGGAGAGACGAGAGAGCAGATGGAAGCTACTCTCGGAATGCCTATAGAGGAGCTTAATCTTTATATCTCCAACTATATGAATAGCCTCCCTAATACTGAGAAGTACAAGCTTCATCTGGCTAACTCTATCTGGTTTACAGATGACGAGCGCTTTACGGTAAATGAAGACTTCTTGCAGATCAATGCCGATTATTACGGCGCAGGTGCGTACAAGGCTCCGTTTGATGACTCCACGCTTGAGGATATCAATAATTGGGTGAAGAAAGAGACCGACGGAATGATCCCCAAGGTGCTTGACGAGATACCGCCCGAGGCAGTTATGTATCTTGTTAACGCGCTTGCTTTTGAGGCTGAGTGGGCGGAGATCTACAATGAATACGCTGTTAGCGACGGCACTTTTACTAAAGAAGACGGCACGAAGCAGAGCGTTGAATTTATGTACAGCGACGAAAGCACATACCTTGAGGACGATAAGGCTATCGGCTTTAAGAAGTACTACAAGGATAGAAAATATGCCTTCGTGGCTCTGCTCCCTAACGAGGGTGTCAGCGTTGACGAGTATATCGCCTCTCTTGACGGCGAGTCGCTGAACGCGCTTCTCAGTAACGCTAAGAATACCTCTGTATCCGCAAAAATGCCGAAGTTTGAGACGGAATATGACGTAGAAATGTCAAAGGTTCTTCAATCTATGGGTATGATCAACGCGTTTGACGGCAATAAGGCGGATTTCTCCGGTCTTGGAACTTCAAGTGCGGGAAATCTTAGGATAAATCGCGTAATACACAAGACCTTTATATCGGTTGCAGAGAAGGGAACAAAGGCAGGTGCGTCAACTGTAGTTGAGGTTACGGATGAGTCTGCTCCCATGGAAATAAAGAGCGTGTTCCTCGACAGACCCTTTGTGTATATGCTCGTTGACTGTGAAAACAATCTTCCGTTCTTTATAGGCACGATGATGGATGTTGAAGCCTGAACGCGTTGAGGGAGGATAAAATGAAAAACAGAAATATTTGTTTGAGCGCTATCACCCTATTGCTTTTATGCGCGATGCTGTTTAATATCGTTTCCTGCACTAAAGTCAAGGCTGCCGATCTTATGGATGGGGTAACTCCGCGAGAGGTAGAAGCGCGCGAGGAGCTTGGCGAGGATAACGCCGCCGTTACTGATTTCGCGATTCGTCTTTTTAAGGCGACTAATGCCGGTGGCAAAAACACGCTTATCTCTCCCCTCTCGGTGCTTTGCGCCCTCGCAATGACGACTAACGGCGCTAAGGGAGAGACGAGAGAGCAGATGGAAGCAACGCTCGGAATGAGCGCAGAGGAGCTCAATCTCTATCTCTACTCGTATATGAACTCCTTGCCGACGGGTGAGAAGTATAAGCTCAGCTTGGCAAATTCTATTTGGTTCAGAGATGACGAGAGATTTACGGTAAACGAGGATTTCCTGCAGACTAATGCCGATTATTACGGCGCAGGCGCGTACAAAGCGCCCTTTGATAATTCTACTAAGAAGGACATCAATAATTGGGTAAAGGAAAATACCGACGGAATGATCCCCGAGGTTCTTGACGAGATACCGCCCGAGGCAGTTATGTATCTCGTTAACGCGCTTGCATTTGAAGCCGAGTGGTCGGACATATATGAAAAGAAGCAGGTGCGCGACGGCACTTTTACTAAAGAAGACGGAACTAAGCAGAGCGCTGAGTTTATGTACAGCGACGAGTACCGCTACCTTGAGGACGAAAATGCTACGGGATTTATGAAGTATTACAGAGGAAGCAAATACGCCTTTGTAGCGCTTCTTCCCAACGAGGGCGTAACAGTCTCTGAGTATTTGAATTCGATCGACGGAGAAGCTCTTAATTCTCTTTTGTCAGCGGCGGAGGGATGTTCAGTGCAGGCGGCAATACCGAAGTTTGAGACCGAGTACAGCGCCGAGATGTCGGAAATACTCAAGTCTATGGACATGCCGCTCGCTTTTGACGAGGACAATGCGGATTTCTCGGGTCTTGGCAGTTCAAGCGCGGGAAATATATATATAAACCGCGTGATACACAAGACCTTTATCTCGGTAGCCGAGAAGGGAACGAAGGCAGGCGCGACTACTGTTATTGAAATGCCAAATAAATCAGACGCCGCTCCCGACGAGCCCAAGCGAGTATATCTCGACAGACCATTCGTTTATATGCTCGTTGACTGCGAGAACAACATTCCGTTCTTTATAGGAACGATGATGGATATTGAAAAGTAAACTTAATAGAAAAAACGGCTGAGAGATCAGCCGTTTTTTCTATGCGTAACTTATTTGCTTGTGGGTGTGAGGACTTCGTTGTCCACGGTAATAGTGGGAGCGCCCTTTTCAAAGCGCAGGAGCGCCGCGGAGTCGCCAAGGCGGAAGACCTGCTCAGTACCCTTGAGAGAGAAGGGCTTCTCGCTTATGTCAAATTCGGTGCCGTCTATAGTTACTATCGCCTTGCCGCTAAGATACGAGCAGGTAAGCGCGATAGTATGAGTGAGCGTGTTGCCCGTCTCCTCGCCCGTTTCCATATCGGTCTCGGGCTCGCTGTATTCCCAGGTATATTTTTTAGCCATACTGTTCTCCTCAATAAAGATAGGGTATTACGATGTGTCCTGAGCAGTCAAATACGATGTCTTTCGATTTGATAGCCGCGGCAATATCGTAGGAGTCTTTCATTTTCTCCTTGGTCCTCATAAGCGCGAGAGCCTGATGTCCTGCGTGGTGGAAGTCTGTGCCCGCGGTTACGAGCTTTCCGCAGAGCTTTGCGTATCTCGCTCCAACTCCAACACGCGAGTTATGTCCCGGGTGAAGATTGAAGCTCTCGATGCCGTCTATAGAATCCTCGGGCGCAAGAACGATATTCTTCCTGAAAGGATGTGCCTGAATAATGACGTTGCGCTCGTTCTTGACTTCCTTATAGAAGTTCTCAATTCCGTAAGGGATAAGCTCGATAAAGCGGGGAATATCCTCGGGAGATACGCCGTAAACGAGATAATCGTTAGAGTTTTCGGTAAAGCGCATCTCAACGCCGAGGATTACATTGAGCTTTCCCTCTGCCGCTTTCTGTGCCTTGTAGTAGTCGCTAAGGTAGTGCTCCACACCCTCGTCGCAGTTATAGGGCGAGAGGTGATTTGTAAGCACGAGAGAGTCGACTCCAGCCTCGGCGTATATCTTAACTACCTCGTCGGCAGGAAAGTCTCCGCAGGAGCTTACGGGGAAGGAATGAGCGTGAAGCTCGGTCTTATAGGGGTAATCGGTTAAGATCTTAGAAAAATCCATCTTTGCCTCGTTATATTCTTGCAACTCCCGTGCGCTTTGCCGCTTCCTTTACAGCCTCCGCAACTACACTTGCAACTCTCTTGTCAAGCGCGGGAGCGATAATGTTTTCCTCGTTAAGCTCCTCGTCAGAGATGAGAGAAGCGAGTGCGAGAGAGGTTGCGACCTTCATTTCCTCGTTGATGCAGGTAGCTCTGCAATCAAGCGCGCCACGGAAGATTCCGGGGAATGCGAGAACGTTGTTTATCTGGTTGGGGAAGTCAGAGCGTCCCGTACCGACGATGCGCGCGCCTGCTTTCTTAGCGAGGTCGGGCATTATTTCGGGAGTGGGGTTAGCCATGGGGAATACGATAGCGTCGGTAGCCATTGAAGCAACCATCTCCTCGCTTACGACACCGGGAGCGGAAACGCCGATAAATACGTCAGCTCCGCGCATAGCGTCGGCAAGAGTGCCGCGCATAAGCGAGTGGTTGGTGAGCATAGCGATATCCTTGTGGGCGGAATTAAGGCTCTCGTCGTCGCGGCTGATGATACCGAAGCGGTCGACCATAACGAGATCACGAACGCCCATATTGAGAAGATGCTTACCGATAGCGCAGCCCGCAGAGCCCGCGCCGTTGATAACTACTCTGACCTTGCCGATGTCCTTCTTGACTATCTTGAGAGCGTTGAGCATAGCCGCCGCAACTACGATAGCCGTACCGTGCTGATCGTCGTGGAATACGGGAATGTCGCATATCTCCTTGAGCTTCTTTTCTATTTCAAAGCATCTGGGAGCGGCAATGTCCTCGAGGTTGATGCCGCCAAAGCTACCCGAGATGAGATAAACGGTGCGAACTATCTCGTCAACGTCCTTGGAACGAATGCAGATAGGGAATGCGTCAACGTCAGCAAAGGACTTAAAGAGCGCGCACTTACCCTCCATAACGGGCATACCAGCTTCAGGGCCTATATCTCCGAGACCAAGCACCGCCGTACCGTCGGTAACGACTGCGACAAGGTTGTTTCTTCTTGTCAGCTCGTAGGACTTGTTAACGTCCTTCTGTATCTCAAGGCAGGGCTCTGCAACACCGGGGGTGTATGCAAGAGAGAGGTCCTCTCTGCTCTCAATGGGGCAACGGGCGATAACCTCTATTTTGCCGTTCCATTCGTAATGCTTCTTGAGCGATTCTTGTCTGATGTCCATTTTTGTTCTCCTTATATATTGCAAATAAATTTAAACCATGTTTTCGGGTCGGACTATTCTGTCAAACTCATCAGAAGAGAGAAGTCCGAGCTTTTCTGCCGCTTCCTTGAGCGTTATATTCTCGGCGTATGCGAGCTTCGCTATTTTAGCGGCATTTTCGTAGCCTATATGGGTGTTGAGTGCGGTTACGAGCATAAGAGAGCTTGAAAGATAGCTCTGCATTCGGCTCTCGTTCGCCCTGATACCGGCAACGCAGTTGGCTCTGAATGAGCGCATAGCGTCAGCGAGCAGGCGACAGGATTGCAGGAAATTATAGGCGCATACCGGCATAAATACATTAAGCTCAAAGTTTCCCTGAGAGGCGGCAAGACCGACGGCTACGTCGTTAGCCATTACCTGAAGAGCCACCATAGTCATCGCCTCGCACTGCGTGGGATTTACCTTGCCGGGCATTATAGACGAGCCGGGCTCGTTCTCGGGTATGGTTATCTCGCCAAGACCGCAGCGCGGGCCCGAGGCGAGCCATCTGATATCGTTGGCTATCTTCATAAGGTCTGCGGCGAGCGCCTTGAGCGCGCCGTGGACGAACACGAGCTCGTCCTTTGAGGATAGCGCGTGATATTTGTTTTCTGCGCTTAGAAAGGGAATATGAGTAAGTGTGGAGACCTTTGTTGCTACAAGCGTGTCAAATCCGCGAGGGGCGTTAAGTCCACTGCCTACAGCCGTACCGCCGAGCGCGATAGAGCTTAAGGTCTCCTTGGCATAATTTAGCATTTGCAGGTCTTTCTCAAGTGAGGAGCGCCATCCCGATATTTCAGCCGAGAAGCGAATAGGTGTAGCGTCCTGAAGATGAGTTCTGCCGCATTTGATGATCCCCTCGTTTTCGTCTTCAAGGCGGCGAAGCTCGGCTATAAGCTCGCAAAGAGCAGGGAGCAGACCGTTTTCTATAGAGACAAGGGCTGAAACGTGCATTGCCGAGGGAAAGACGTCATTTGAGGACTGAGACATATTTACGTCGTCGTTGGGGTGAAGAAGCTTCTTTCCCGCCTCTCTGTTGCCGTAGTTGGCTATTACCTCGTTGACGTTCATATTAGTCTGAGTTCCCGAGCCTGTCTGCCACACAACGAGCGGAAAATGCTCGTCAAGCTCGCCTGAGATTATTTTCTCGCAGGCAGAGCGGATGGCAGAGAGCTTTTCGTCTGTCATTCGCTCGGGGCAAAGCTCGGCATTAGCCTCGGCAGATGCGAGCTTGAGTATCGCGAGAGAGCGGATTATCTCTATCGGCATAAGCTCAAGTCCTGCGCCGATGCGGAAGTTATCAAGACTTCGCTGAGTCTGTGCGCCCCAAAGGCGATCCTCGCGCACCTCGACCTCGCCCATCGAGTCGTGTTCAATTCTGTATTTCATAAAGGTCGCACCTCTTTTTTATCAAAAAATCCTCGCTTAGCGTCGGCATATAGTCGCCACTCTCTCGGCAAACAGAAATATACGCGTGCCTACCGTTATCCTTCAGCGAAAAGAGAGAAAAGTCATAGCTTTCGTCAAGCCCGTCCGCACGGCAGATCGCCGTAAGCCCCTCGCCCGTTATCTTCGCGAGCGCCTCTTTTTTTGTCCAGAGGGCGAAGAAATCTTCTGTGGGAGAGTTGCTCTCGGATATTGCCTTATGCTCGTCGGGAGCAAAAAAACGCCGCGAGAGCGAGATGAAATCCCGACGCTCGTCAACAAACTCAAGGTCTATGCCGACAGGCGTGTCAGAGAGAGCGACAGCAACCGTGTCCTCTGAGTGAGAAATGCTGAAGAATAGCTCTGACGAAGTAAAATACGGCTTGCCCCCAGACGTACGGCAGATAGAAATATCGTCCTGCGCCGCGCCCGAAAGCTCCAAAAGCTCGTAAAGGCAGAGAAGAGAGGAGAGCGAGTTGTTTTTGTATTCTTGATTTTTTATTGCAGAAAGGCGGAGCTTCTCGCTCTCACCAAAAGGGAGAGTGGCAATGAGCGTGTCCGCATCTGTAGAAAAGCAGGGAGATGGCGCGAGAATTATTTTGCAAAAATTCTTTTTTTGAGCCATTTTCTCACCTCGCCTTTCTTTCCGCATATATTATACTACATTTTTCAAAAAAATTCAATACATTTGGGGCTAAAAGAGAGCGGAGAAAAGGGAATTTTTATAGGTTTAATTCTGCTGGGTATTCAATATTTCAGCCGCCTGCTTCTTTGCGAGCGGCAGGTATTTTTTATAATATTCGCCGTCGGTCTCCTGATATTTATTCCCGACGAACACCCATTCGCAGTATTCATAGAATAAAAAGTATTCTAAGGTATGCAACCACTCTTGATAAAGAACGCCTTTTTCCTTTAGAAGCTTGTCATAATAATAATCTATCGCAAAAGCTTTATCAGCATCTGTCATATAAAAGAGAGCGCCCTTATCCTCTTGCGTGTGAGCTATCAGTCTTGCAAAGGGCGTTGGATACGGCAACATTCCGCCTATCTCCCAATCGATCAGATAAGCATTTTGCTCGGCAATAATAATATTAAAAGGGAGCAGATCGTCGTGGCAAAGCGCTTTAGGCGTAGATCGATATAGCATCAAAAATTTCTCATAAGCTTCTTCAAGCAAGGGGTCTCCGAGATATTTTCCTCGATCTTTGCGATTGGCGAGGCTTTTCTCAAAGGAATTCTCCAAGCCGTCTATACTTTGCATTTCCCACGTTTCTTTTTGTAAAGCGATCAAAGAATCCAACGCCAGCGTCAGCTTCTTGCGGTCGCATCGGCAGAGATCCTCTCCCTCGATGTATTCCATAAGAAGATAGGTTTGTTCATCTGCCGTTACAGTTTGATATATCTTAGGAACACTATTCTTGCATACACCCGAAATAGCCGCATAAATATAACTTTCATTGCCCTTGGCTTCTTTGAGGATATATCTTTCATTATGCGTATCTATTCTCCACACTTGATACAGCTCGTCATCTTCTTCGTGCTTTAATTGCGTTATCGTTGCGCTTGGAGATATAGAAACGGCGTCAATACGTTCTAATATTTTCTGTAATTCCATTTATCATCACCACATAGATTTCTTTTTGATGATTATATCATAAAATTTACTTTTTTTCAAGGCTTTTTGAAGCTCGTAGTATTGTATGTAGAAGGGGATAATATTCTCACGTCTTTTTACGGGTCAGTCGTCCCCGACTGTCCTTGAATATTAAAAAGGCTGTTGGAAATCGACTGTCTTTATTTTTATAAAAATTTAGTGAAGAAATTTTAAAAAAATTCAAAAAAGGTATTGACATTTATCCGAACTTGTAGTATAATACTGATGTTGCGCAAGCGACGAACAATATGCGAGAGTGGCGGAACGAGACGTAGTAGCAGACTGCGCACGTTTGAGGGGCTACTTGAGCATACTCTCTAACAACAATTTAATATTTTTATGCGAGAGTGGCGGAACTGGCAGACGCGCACGTTTGAGGGGCGTGTAGTTCACACTGTACGGGTTCAAGTCCCGTTTCTCGCACCAC
>CALCTA010000085.1 GCA_937893945.1 uncultured Clostridia bacterium
ATGAGCCGGTTGCTCTAACCAACTGAGCTAATGGCCCGCAAAATCGCGGCTTGTTTATTATACAACATTTGTTTCCAAATGTCAATAACTTTTTTGCAAATTCTTTTAATTTTTTTTAAAAATTTCTGCCGACATAATTCCCTTGTTTTATACAAGCACTCTATGTTATTCTAATTCCGAGCAGAAGCAGCATTCTGCCGCAAAAAAACTTCAGGAGGAATTTTATGAAAAAGAAAAAAAGCATCATTATTATATTGTCGGCGGTCATAGTGCTATCTACGATACTATCGGCATGCTCCTTCGGCGCCTTAGATCAAAGTCCGTCCGGCACGGACGTATCACCTTCCCCGTCGGGTAGCGAAGCTGAGGCGAGAATAAAGGAATTGGAAGCAAAGATAGTTGCGCTTATGCAAAATCAACAAATAAGTGAAAGCGAAAGTCAGAAGCAGATAACCGCACTCAAAGCAGAGCTTGAAGCATTAAAAAGCAAAAAAGACGAGGATGCTACCAACTCCACGGGCACCGAGGGCTCCACTGAGCCATCCAACAATTTTAAATACACACTTGTAAACGGTCTTGCTACGATAACCGCTATTACAAGTAATGAAGAAAACATAATTATTCCCTCTGTGATAGACGGATACAGGGTAAACGCCATCGGAACTGAGGTGCTTTCCTCAAGAACTGTCAAAAGCATTACTATAAGCGCAGGGGTGGAGAAGCTTGACTGGTTCGCCTTTAAGAACTGCCCTTCTCTTACTTCGGTCAGTATTCCCGACAGCGTTAGCTCGATAGGCTACGGCGCTTTTGACAACGCGTCAGGCTCGTTGATAATCAGATGCTCGCGCGATTCCTTCGCCCACAGATACGCCCAAAGCTACGGTCTCACCTATGATATTACATAATTTTTAAGCCAAGAAAAAAACTCTTGACCTCACGCCATTCTTGTTGTATAATATAAAGAGACAAATTGGAATGGAAGGAGGTATAACGATTGTGTTTAAGGATATTAAAAATTTCTTTTTGGATCTCTTTAAAACGCTAAAAAAGAAAGAAGTAGCAAAATTCGCTCCTATTATAGCCATCGTGTGCCTTTTAGCCATTCTTATCCCCACAATGATAGCCATATGGCAGGTTTATTTCAAAGAAACGGAAAAGCTTGCTCCGAGTGATGATATATCAATAGTATTATACGACGGCGACGGTGATGTGATCTCTGAGGGGGCTGCCTCCGAAAGCAATCTCGCCGTATCCCCACTGGTAGATCTTTTCTATAATCTTTATCTCAGCAAATCTCCCGTGGAAAGCTCTGTGGAATTGCCTTACGAATCTCCAAACTACAAGGTAACTATCTCATACGAAGAGACAGAGATAAAGTTTTCCTGCTATTTCACAGAGGATCCTAAAACCAGCTATATTCTTGACATGGGCAACAGCTTCTATACAGTTGACGACGCGTATTACAGCAGATTTCTCGATATGGAATATTCCGACGCTGCTTACAGCTCTGCAACTCCGCCCACGCTGACCACAAAGGACGGCGAGACTATTATTCCATCTAAGGTAAGTTGGAAATACAAAAAGCTTGACGGCTCTTATAATCAGTCTGACAATTTTGTTATAGCCGCCAAGGGTCGCATCTACAGTGCGAGCGGAAGCATAGGGCTCACCTTTAGCAAGATGCCTGACACCTGTTCGGTAAAGGTTACCGACACACTTAAGAACGAGATATATAACGGTGATCTTAGCGGACTTTCCACTATAACCGCAGAAATCGGCGACCATCTGAATTTCTTAGTAGAAGCCGAATGGAAAGACCGCAACGACACCAACGCCTTTGGCACTATAAGATATGATTTTGAGCTTCACTGCAAAAATCTTGCATCCTTCAGTATAAGCAATTCCGAGGTTCGTCCGGGCGGATATTTCATTATATCTGCGTTTGACATCGAGGAAGGTGCCCATCCCGAATATTCACCCGACCTGAGCAAAGAAAACGACGCAAGCATCTTTAATTATACGGGAGACACGAATGCTTTGCCTTATCTCTCCTACGTTGACGCTCTTGCTTTTATGGAGAAGTTTGCTCCGTCATTTTTCAAGGACGGTGCGGCGCTCAGGGCTATCGTTCCTATTCCCTATAACACCCCTGCGGGAGAATTCACCTTTACCCTCTCAAGCGGGATTGCGACCTCAACCCACACTGTCAAGATTACGAGCTCGCCGTCCGCCTCTGTCATTCCCATAACGAATACGGACGAATCGGTAAGCACTGTAATATCCAAGGAGGCTATTGAAGAGGTAGTTAAACTTGTGGAGAGCTTAAGCTCCTCGGGGCGCAACGCATTGCTCTCACGCGGAGAATTCATCTCTCCCATTTTGCACAACTACACGCGTGAATACTCCTACGGCGACAGATTTACCTTAGAGGACGAGCCTGTTGAAAAGCTGACCGCGCTTGGAAACGCTTATCTTTCTACTCCCTCGGGAAGCAGAAAGGTATGTGCTGCAAATATCGGCGTGGTGCTTAAGGTAGGTTACGCGACTCATTTGGGCAACTTCGCGGTTATAGACCACGGAAGCGGACTGCTCACCTGGTATTGCAACCTCAGCGACTTTGACGTCCGCGAGGGCGATGCCGTAGCAAAGGGAGAAGCGATAGGTAAGAGCGGAGACAGCCTGCTGCTTGACGGCAACGGAGTTCTTATTCTCTGCTCAATAAAGGGTACTCTCGTCGATCCTTCTTTAATATTAGGAAAAGAAATATTATACACAACGTCTTAAATGGAGGCAAATATGTCTTTGATAGAAAAGATTTTTTCAAGTGGAATAGTCGGAGATTACTACCTTAACGTCTCCGACAAAAGCACGCTCGGCCTCGTGCTGTTTATTATATCGGTAGCGGTAGTTATAATCGCCGCTTATCTTCTCGGAAGCATAAATTTTGCTATTATAATTTCGGGCAAGAAGTACAAGCAGGACATACGCGACCACGGAAGCAAGAACGCGGGTATGACGAACATGATGCGTACCTACGGCAAGAAGGCGGCAGGTCTTACTCTTCTCGGAGACGCTCTCAAGGCTGTTGCGGCTTGTCTTGTGGGATACGTTCTCATCGGCAATCTCGGTGCTTACATTGCGGGACTTTTCTGTATTCTCGGACACATCTTCCCTATCTTCTACAGATTCAAGGGGGGCAAGGGCGTTGTTACCACGGCAGTCTCTATACTTATGTGCAATCCTATCGTCTTCGCGGTTCTTTTCCTTCTTTTCGTTATCATTGTTCTCTTTACGAAATACATCTCGCTTGGCTCGGTAATATGCGTCTTGCTTTATCCCATTCTTCTTGACAGTATCAACCGCATATTTACGGGACACACCTCACCTTATATTGTATTTACAATGATAACCGCGGTTATCGTAGTAGTTAAGCATTGGGGCAACATCAAGCGTCTCGCGGCAGGAACCGAGAGCAAATTTTCCTTCAAGAAGAGTGTCAAGGCGTCCGATGAGAAGTCCGAGCAGCCTAAGGAAGAAAATAAGGAAGACAAATAAGAACAAATATGGAATACAATCAGCATCTACTTAAAGTATCTTCACTCATATTGCTCTCGGCAGACAAGAGATTGCTCAAGAAAGCGGTCTGCTCGAAGCCCTCGGACAAGTCTCTTCTAAAGGCGGTCATCACTCTCAAGTCTATCGGCGGAGCGCCCGCGCTTCAAGCGGAGCTTTTCCATAAGGACAACAAGGCAACTCACAAGAACTTCCCTCTCTCTGCTCTTTCGGCAGATGCGCTTGCGGAATTTCTGTCGGATTATATGCAGATAAACCTTATATGCGAGGGTGCAGACTGTGAATACAGGCTCTCATCGTCGGGAAAATCAGTCGTTATCAACGATAAGAAGGTTGAGCGACTGCTTAAAGTCTCTGTCTCAAAGGCAACTGACGATTTTGAGGGCAACAACCGCCGCAAGCGGTATATCCTTGACGGAAGCGAGCCGTTTCTGCGCCGTCTCGGAGTAGCTGACGAAAATGGAAGAGTGTATGACAAAAAGCAGGCTAAATTCAGACAGATAAACAGATTTCTTGAGATAATCCGCGATGCCGAGGACAAGCTCCCAAGCGACTCTATACGCATCTGCGATCTCTGCTGCGGAAAGAGCTATCTTTCGTTTGCCGCTTACCACTACTTCTCTGTTGTCAGAGGAATGAAGGTAAGCATGAGCGGTGTTGATCTGAAGCGAGACGTGGTTGACAGCTGCAACACAGTGGCTCGCGATCTCGGCTTTGACGGTCTTGAATTTATATGTATGGATATAAATGATTACAAGCCGAGTGAGCTTCCCTCTCTCGTGATCTCGCTGCACGCCTGCGACATCGCGACCGATATAGTTCTGCAAAAGGCGGCCGAGTGGCAGACCGACGTTATTCTCTCTACCCCCTGCTGTCATCACGAATTGAACCATAACATTGATTGCGAGGCGCTCTCGTTTATAACCGAGCATTCTATGCTTCGCCAGAAGCTCTGCGATGCCGCGACCGATGCGCTCCGTCTCGCCAGACTTGAAGCGCAGGGCTACACTACCTCTACCGTCGAGCTTATAGACCCTAACGAAACGCCTAAGAACGTTATGCTCCGCGCTTTCAGAAAGAAAAACTTCTCGCTCGATTCCGCGGAAGCGCGTGCGGCTATGGAACGCTATCTCAACGCTAAAAAATTCTTGTGCGGAAACAAAGACACAACTGCTCTTCACTTCTAAAAATCCGAAAAGTAAGGAATCTGTTTATGACATATCACAATGCCGTAAAATACGTAAAAAACGCACCTAACCTTACCCCAAAAAACAGCGCTGTTTCGGATAGAATAAGCGCACTCTCAAAAGCGCTTGGAAATCCTCAGCGACACCTTAAATATATCCGTCTTGCAGGAAGCAACGGAAAGACAATATGCGCCCGTATGCTGACATATATTCTCAACGAAGCAAGCATATCAAGCGGATGCTTCTCTATGCCTATTCACGAGGAGATAAGAGACAATATAAGAATAAATGGCGAGCCTATTTCTATGGATGAGGCTGTAGAGTATATTTCCGCGGTAAGAGATGCCGTGGCAATAATAAACGCCGACGAGGAAAGCGGATTTGATGGGCACTTTGCTCCTACCGCGCACGAGATACTTCTGTTTGCCGCTATTCTCGCCTTCAGCGCTCACAAATGCAGCGTATGCATCATTGAAGGCGATCACACAGGCGAGGATCCCTCTCGTTTTCTTGCCGTATCTCCCTTTGCCGCTATTATTTGCGGTATCATTCCGAGCAACAACAAAAAAGAGATACTGCGAATACGCTCGTATATCAGCCGAGGTATGCGCGAGATAGTCGCAGCGCCCCAGAACGAAAAGGCGTTCTCCATAATTCAGGAGACTTGCGCTTCTGCAGGTTGCCGACCTACTCAGGCAAACGTTTCGGGCATCAATATAACCCGTCTTGCTCTTGGAGGCACCGACTTTACCTACAAGGACAACAGCTATTCTCTTCAGGTGTGCGGAAAATTTCAGACTGCCAACGCTATTATCGCCATTGAGGGCGCGAATATGCTCAAGCGTTGCGGATACAAGATAGAACAAAAGCATATAACGAGAGGACTTGCTTTGTTGAAAGCCCCCTGCAAGTTCGAGATAATCTCCGCCTTTCCTACTATTATTGCCGACAGCACCTACGCGCCCGTGGCTATTGAGGCTATCTGCGATTCTCTTGCAGATTTCAAGAATATCACTGGAACGCACATAAGGCTATGCCTGCCTGACGGCGAATTGATACCGCAATACATCGCCGCACTTCGTGAGCGTGCCTACACGATAGACAAGATATCCGCACTTATTATTGAGGGTGTCGGCGAGGAGGAGCGTGGAGAGTGCGATGTTCCCCTCACTCTCTCAAAGACCTATAAGCTTACCGCAAAGGACGCTCTTGAAGGACTTGACGGAAGCTCTATTCTGCTTATCTCAGGTCCGAGCAACTTTACTGAGGCGCTCAGACACCAGCTGCTCTCAATACTTGGATTCTGATAAAAAGAACGCGAAATTGTCCTAAATTTCGCGTTCTTTTTTTATCCTTTTGATTGACTTTATTTTTCGGTTATGGTATAATTTTATCAGTAAAGAGCTATAGCTCTCTAAAAACCTAAGGAGGTATCCCCTATGAACAACGAATTCGCAAGAGAAGCGTACCTGCTCGTTACCGATTACGTTAAGGCTAACTCGGGCGAGGACGTCTCTGACGCGCTTCAGCAGCTCATTCTCGACAACCCCAGAAGAGTTCTCTTCTTCCCCGACGGTGAGTATCTGCTCTCAAAGCCGATCTGCACGCCTGCCAACCCCGAGCACAGCGTTGCTCTCCGCCTCTCCAACTATGCGGTCATCAAGGCTATGGACTGCTGGAAGGACGCTGACGAGGCTCTTATCCGTCTTGGCGCGGCTGAGCCCTTTAACACCATTCACACTATCGGAAGCAACTATTATCTTTCGGGCGGCATTATCGACGGTAGCGGTGTCGCAAGCGGTGTTTCTATCGACAGTGGCAGAGAAACAAGAGTTGAGAACGTTTCAATAAAGCACACAAAGATCGGACTTCACGTTAAGTGGGGCGCAAACTCAGGCTCGTCGGATGCTGATATCTGCAACGTAAATATCGTTGGTCGCGGCACGCTTGATTCTATCGGTCTGCTTATCGAAGGTATGGATAATACCTTTACGAATATGAGAATAGCTCGCGTACAGATAGGCGTTAAGCTCGTCAAGGGCGGCAACTATCTGCGCAACATCCACCCGCTCTACAGTCTTGCGAGCGGTTGGGATCACTATTCCGAGAGCGTTGGATTCTACGACGAGAGCTGGGAGAACTGGTACGACTTCTGCTACAGTGATCAGTACTGCACAGGCTTCTATATGAAGGACGGACTCCGCTCTATCTACCACAACTGCTTCTGCTTCTGGTGGAAGACTCTTGAGGGCGGCGAGATAGGCTTCAGAACCGACGGAAAGTTCTGCTCGGTCATCAAGTCTCCTAAGGTTACCTTCAGAGACGACGCCAAGGACACAAACTTCCTTCTCGTTGGCGAGAAGGGCGGTAACGGTTACATCGACACCCCCGCATTCAAGGAAGATATGGCGCCCGATAAGTCCTATATGGATTATCTCCACGGCCCTGTAGTCTGATATAAAAAACCGAGAGTATAAAGCTTCCTTCTCGTAAGGATGATAAACCCCCGACAGATTTTTCAGTCTGTCGGGGTTCGTTTTATTCTGTTAGATAAATTTGGATTGGCTTATTCAATTTCTGTACGGATAGTAAATACATTAGGAAGATTGAAAATATCCTTTTTCAAGAACAGTGGGTAAAAATACTCATCTTTCAATCTTTCAAACTCCAACCATTCAAAGGTGTGGATGCGGTGCCCTTCATTTGATGTGAATTGTTTGCCTCTTGTCAATAAGTCTGTATCTGTGATATCCATTAAGAAGTAAATGCAAAGTTCGTGATAATTAAGATTGTCGACATCTTCTGTAAAAAACGCTTGATTTAACCAAAGCGGACGGACGATCTTAGGTGTAACACCCAATTCCTCTTGAACCTCTCTAATAACGGCATTTTCTGCCGTTTCACCAATTGCAACTCTTCCGCCGGGCAGATAGTAATATGGCGACCTATCGTCATGCATTGCCAAGATTTTTCCGTCAGAAATCATCATAGCACAAACTCTATAATTGAATTTCGCATTACCTGATTTGAAAGATATATCCATTTTCTCACACCCCATCAAATTCTTTTCTGCTATACTGTTTTATCGCCAGTTTCGCCTTTGTATTACAAAGGCATCAGGCAAAGCCCACACCCCTAAAGATGAACGAGCGCATCCAAAGGCTCCCTTGTGTAAAGGGAGCTGTCGC
>CALCTA010000086.1 GCA_937893945.1 uncultured Clostridia bacterium
TGGTATTATGATAAATTATATTCGGAAGAATAGGGGCATGATCTTTGCCCTATGCCTTTGTAATACAAAGGCGAAACCGTCAATAAACGCGAACTTCAAATAAGAATTTACAGGAGGTCATAAAATGGCAGCATTTATAACTGTTTTAGGGTTAGGAATACTCATTGTAATTCTTGGTATGATGAATATGACAGGTAATATATCATCTCTTCATTGGTATCACAGACAACGAGTTGCGGAGGAAAATCGTAAGCCCTTCGGAAAGCTCGTTGGTTTGGGAACGATGATTATTGGTTTTGCAATGATCGTGTTCGGCATTCTGTTTTTGCTTTTTGAACACACACAAATACAAGCTTTTGTTATTGTTGGCGTGGTAGAATTGATTGTGAGCATCATTGTAGGAATGATTATAAGCTTTTATGCAATGAAAAAGTATAACGGCGGTATTTTTTAATAATAGAATTCAATTTATTGGACAAAAGATAAACCCCGACAGACTGTTAAAAATCTGTCGGGGTTCATTATTTATTTACTGCGGAGCATTTTATCCGTAGGGGAGACCTGCGGTCTCCCGCGGGCGAACATAGTTCGCCCCTACCGTGTATTGGTGAAAGATTTTGTGATTCCTCCGCTAAGAACATCACGCATTTTGCCGTAAGCGTTTTTGCTTTTTAGGAACGAGAAGACCTGTGGGAAGAAAAGTTATGAAGATTATGACACTAAAATTACAAGGAAGAAAATATGACACAGGTCTTCTCTAAAATTCTTATTTACTTTCGGGGGGTGTCAGCGGTCTTGCGCGGAGCATATCTTTATATATTCCGCGGCTGCCTTCCATTTCGATGACCGTCGCGCCGCACACCTTCTCGTAGAATTTCACGGGGCCGACGCCGCCGATGATAGCGTAGCCGTAGCCCTCGTCCTTCATCGCGTGAAGGCAGGCGAGAAGCAGAGCCGCGCCGATACCCTTGCCGCGCTCGTTCTTATCTACTCCCGTAGGACCGAAAAATCCCTTGGCGGTAGCGTCGTAGCAGGCAAATCCGAGAAGCTCTGTTCCTCTCGTTGCGATAAATATGCTTCTGGGTGAGCGGAAGAAGGCGTTTTCAGCCTCGCCGCCCCATATTCTTGCGAAATTCTCACTTATCCAATCTATAACGGCGTAGTTCTCGGGGCCGATGGGCCTGCGGATGCAGATGTCCTCTGCCTCGAGTGCCTTGATACGTTCTGTTGCGTCGGGGAGCTCATAGAGCTTTACAAGCATATCCATATCTTACTCCACAGAAATAATAAAATCGTAAACAGGCTGACCGCCGCAGATAGTAACTATCTCCGCGTTGGCATGTCTTGCCTTTATCGTGCTTTCCGCGCTCATCGCCTCATCCTCGCTTACGTCCGAGCCGTAGAAGAGAGTGATATAAGAGGGCGCTTTCATTTTTGTCGCGAGCTTGTCGATACAGTCGATAGGACTGTTGGCAACGCACTCTATAGAGCCGTTGAGCATACCTATCATCTGTCCGCTCTTGATGCGCTCGCCCTCGATAGTGGTATTTCTTACGGCGTGGGTGATCGACATGCTCGTTACTGCCGAGATAGCCGCTTCCATTGCCTCGAGGTTAGCATCTACCGAAGCCTCGGGCTCAAAGGATATCATAGCCGAGATGCCCTGAGGAACGCTCTTGGTATTAAGCACTATCACGTCTCTGTCCTTGACGAGCTTCGACGCCTGAATAGCGACGAGATAGATGTTTTTATTGTTAGGAAGTACGAATACAGTCTTTGCGGGGGTGGAGAGAATACCGTCCATAAGGTCCTGAGTACTGGGGTTCATAGTCTGACCGCCGTGTATAACGGTATCAGCGCCGAGATCTTTGAAGGTGTCCGTGATGCCATTACCCATGCATACCGCAACGAAGCCGTAGGTGTTTTCGGGAGCGGCGATCTTTGACTTTTGCGCCGCCTTGCTCTCAGAGAGAAGCTCAGAGTGCTGGTTTCTCATGTTTTCTATCTTAGAGGTCGCAAGCATACCGTACTCGCACGCCTTTTCAAAAACTCGTCCCGGATGGTCGGTGTGGACGTGGAGCTTGATGATCTTTTCGTCCTCAATAAACACCACGCTGTCGCCTATCGAGCAGATAAGCTCGTGAAGCTCGCTCGCCTTATCCTCACCCTCAAATTCAGGGTGCTTTTCAACTACACACTCGGTGCAGTAGGGGAAAGTGATGCTTTCGGTATCAAATTCGGCAAAATCCGCCGCGCCCATGCTCTCCTCGGCAGCGTGCTTCAGCTCTACAGGCTTTTTCTTGAGCGCCGAGAGCATTCCCTTGAGTGCCGTAACGAAGCCACAGCCGCCTGCGTCAACTACGCCTACCTCTTTGAGAACAGGAAGCTGTTCGGGTGTCTTTTCAAGCGCCTTTTCGGCTGCCTTTGTGAAGCGAGCGAAGAACTCGGTAATGTTTTTGTCGCTGTACTTTCCGCTCTTTACGGCATCCTCAGCCTCCTCTGCGCTTCTGCGCATTACCGTGAGGATAGTTCCCTCGGTGGGCTTCATAACTGCCTTATAAGCTTCGTCGCAGCCTCTGCGCAGTCCTGCCGCAAGCTCGGAAACACCGATGCTTACAGAGTTTTTGAACTCCTTTGCAAAGCCGCGAAGGAAGAGAGAAAGTATTGCTCCCGAATTTCCACGCGCGGAGCGAAGCACGATAGCGGCGGCGTCTGACGAGCAGGCGCTTACCGACGAATAGTTATCTGCGAGTCTTCTGACTGCTCCGAGAGTGAGGGTCATATTGATACCCGTGTCTCCGTCGGGGACGGGGAACACGTTCATATTATTTATCTTCTCCTTGTTGTTTTCAAGCGCGTTCGCGCCCGAAACAAGCATGGAGAGGAAGGTCTTGGCATCTATTCTTGTCATACCCATACCTTTCTTATTTGTACTAATGTTGTCGCGAAAATTATCTTTCGCTTCCGAGGAAGAAGAGAGCCAGAGTGCCGGGGCCTGAATGACAGCCGATGACTGTACCAACGTAGCCTATTCTTATCTCCTTGACTCCTATTTCGTTCTTTATACGGTCAGCGAGGTATTGTGCATCCTCGTAGCAATCACCGTGTGATATAAATACCGTGGCATCGCTACGCTCGCCTATCATAGTAGCCTTTGCTTTGTCAAAAAGTGCGTCAATAGACGCGCGCCTACCGCGAGCCTTGCCTACGTTTATGAGATGACCCTCATTGTCAACGTGCATTACGGGCTTGATGCTGAGCATAGTGCCTACGACTGCGGTGGTAGCGCTTACTCTGCCGCCTCTCTTGAGGAAGAAGAGGTCGTCAATAGTAAACCAATGGCAGAGGTTGAGCTTTATCTCCTCGACGTAGTCGCGCACCTCTTCGATGCTCTCGCCCGCAAGACGCTTCTTAGCGGCGAGATAAACGAGAAGTCCCTGACCGAGAGACGCCGCAAGCGTGTCAACGGTGTATATCTTTCTGTCGGGATACTTCTCGGAAAGCTCTTCTGCGGCTATCTTAGCGCTTGAGTAGGTGCTGCTCAGTCCCGACGAGAAGCCGAGATAGAGAATGTCCTTGCCTTCTTTGAGAATAGGCTCCATTGCAGCCTCAAATTCGTCTATATTGACGGCGGCGGTCGATGCCTTGCTCTTGGTGCGAAGGAAGCTGTAAAGCTCCTTGATGTCTATCTCACTTCCGGGCTTTGGCTCTTCACCCTCAATAGTTACCGAGAGGTCAAGCATTCCCAGATCAAGCTCTTTCGCTTCATCTCTTGTAAGATCCGAGCCTGAATCTGTAAGTATTACGTAATCGATCATAAAATATCCTTTCATTGCAGCCCAAGATGGCTGTGTGGCACTGTCGTTCTTGAATGTAGTATCGAATACTACATTCATTATACGACATTATTCCTCTTTTGTCAATAGGCAGCGATAATTATTTGAGAAGGTGGCGCTTTATCTTTCTCGAGGTGGTCTTTTCAAACTCGGTCGCGCGAAGCTCTATTGCCTTGATGTGCTTATAAGTGGGAAGGGTCTTGTTGAGGTCGTTGATGGCGTTCTGGATGACCTGATGCATCTCAGCCATAGTCGTACCCTCCTTGAACTTGGTGGTATCGGGATAGATGAGGGCGGTGAGGTTGACCTCAGAGCCGTTCTGTCTGCCGATTACTGCGCACTCAGCTATAGTTTCGATATTTCCGAGATATTCTTCTATTTCCTCGGGGAATACGTTTTTACCGTTCTCAAGAACGATTACGGTCTTGAGACGTCCCGTAATGAAGCAGTATTCGTCCTCATCGAGATATCCGACGTCGCCC
>CALCTA010000087.1 GCA_937893945.1 uncultured Clostridia bacterium
GCTGCGCCGAGGGCACGACCCCCGAGGTCTGCCCCACCTGCCGCGGTACGGGCAATGTGCAGGTGCGCCGTCAGACCCCCATGGGCGTGTTTGCCACCACCTCCCCTTGTACCAAGTGCGGCGGCACGGGTAAAATTATCCATCAGCCCTGCTCCGATTGCCGCGGTACCGGAAGTGTGCGGAAACGCAAGACCATCAAGGCCAGCATTCCTGCCGGTATTGATAACGGCCAGACCATTTCCATCCGCGGTCAGGGCCATGCAGGCAAGAACGGCGGTCCCGCAGGTGACGTTTTCGTTATGGTAAGTGTTCGCAGAAGCAATACCTTCAAGAGAGAAGGCTACAACCTTTTCTGCGAGGTGCCTATCTCTATTTCAGAAGCGACTCTTGGCGCAGAGATAGAGATACCCACCCTTGAAGGAAACGAGAAGTTCACTATTCCCGAGGGAACGCAGACGGGTACAAGCTTCACTCTGCGCGGAAAGGGCGTTCCTATGGTCAACTCAACCCGTCGCGGAGATCTTGTATTCCGTGTTGTTGTTGAAACACCTAAGGGACTTAACGAAAAGCAGAAAGAGCTTCTCCGCGAGTTTGCCAAGGCGTGCGGCGAAAGCAATTACGCTAAGAAAAAGAGCTTTTTGAAGAAGGATAAAAAGTAATATGACAGAAAACATTGATGAAGATTACCTCTGCGGCGACTTTGGCGAGGTGACGGAATGGTTGCAGATAAAGGTTACCGTTCCTACCGAAAGACTTGACGATTTGGTGGCGCTTATGAGTGTAATAGATAGCAATCTGCTTATCGACGATCTCAGCGACATTGATCTTAAGACCTGCTACGGAGACCTTATAGACGAAAAGATACTCAACGCCGATAAATCGCACGCGTCGGTATCCTATTTCGTTCCCAAGGACGCGAATATTGCCGACGATATGGCGTTTTTACGCGAAAGACTTGCCGAGAGCCGATTTGATGACGTGAAAACCGAGGTCATCGGACTTTGTGAAGAGGATTGGGCTAATTCATGGAAGGAATTTTATAAACCCTTCAAGATCGGCAAGATCGTAATAGTTCCCGCTTGGGAGAAATATGAGGCTGAGGACGGAGAGATAATAGTGACTATGGATCCGGGTATGGCGTTCGGAACGGGAACTCACGAGACTACAAGACTTGTCATAAAGCTTCTTGAAAAATACGTAAAGGACGGAGCTCGAGTCGCTGACGTCGGATGCGGAAGCGGAATTCTTGCTATCTGCGCGTCAAAGCTTGGCGCAGGCGAGTGTAAAGCATATGATATTGATCCCGTTGCGGTAAAGGTAGCAAACGAGAACATAAAGGATAGCGGTCTTTCTAACGTTACCTGTGAGGTCTCCGACCTTCTTAAGCAGGTAGATAGAAGCGGCGGTACTTACGACGTTATCTGTGCTAATATAGTTGCGGATATTATCATAAGAATGATGCCTGACGTAGGCGCACTTATGGATGAAAATTCGGTAATTCTCGCATCGGGAATCATAGTTGAGCGAAGCGATGACGTAATATCGGGCTTCCTACAGCATGGCTTTAAGATAGTAGAACGTATCGACGAAAACGGTTGGTGCGCACTTGCTGTTATGAAGAAATAAAAAGGGGCAGAAGCCCCTTTTTTATTTTATATCTGTCCTGTTATGACGTATTCTACCATACCGGGAGTAACGCTTACTATACCCGTAGCGACATCACGAGTAAAGGTAGCCGCGGGAACGCTTACGGGTGTTCCTGTGCCTACGGGAGTTGTGAGAGTACCGCCAACGTAGGAATACTCATTGCCACCAAGCAGAACGCCATCCTTTGATACGGTTATACTGTCAGGCGCAGGATTAAAGTTATCTGTCAGAACTACGTTCTCTGCAGGAATATTGCCGTAATTGTAGATGCGAATGGTGTAGGTTACAGTGTCTCCGCATACTACTGGATTGGGAGCCATCTGCTTGAATACGCTTACGTTAGCCGCGGATTCAGCAGTTACGGTAGCGCTTGCGCTTCCGTCGGCACAGTCTGAATCACTTGTGAGAGTGGCTGTGTTAACAATAGCCGAGTTAAGATCAAGAGGTGCGAACTCATTGACCGATGCTCTGTAAACTATATTGGCAGTAGCACCCGCGGGCAGAGAGGGGAAGCTGAATATAAGACTGCCGGGCGTAGTATCATTGACTGTAAGCTGCGAGCTTACGTCCTGACCGTCTATAAGCAGAAGCGCGGGAGCGGTATATGCGAGAGGAGTCAGCTCCATAGTTCCAAAGGTGAAGCTGCCAAGATCGTCGGTAATGCTTACGTTTGCAATAGCAGAAGCAGAGGTGTTGGTTATGCTGAGGATATAGGTTATCACAGAATCCTCACCGTAGGTGTCTCCAAGCGTGGTCTTGGTGAAGCTTACCGCAGACTCAAGACCTATCTCAGCAAGATTTGACACCTTAGTTTCGGTAACGCCACCCGAGGTGTAGCTGACGGTGGCGAAATTTTCTATCGTTGCCATAATATTCTCCTGTTAAAAATTAAGGCACTCAAGGTTTTACGTCCTTGAGTGCCTCGTTATTATAATATGTTGTAGAGAAGAAATTCGACAACGCTTTGTTTAAAATTGGGGCGTTATCTCAAAAAGCCTTGCGGCGTGAGTGGAATAGACAGAAACACGAGAGCACTTTCTTCCAAAGAGAAGCTCAACTGCCTTCGCATAGTAGGTCAGCTGCAGGCCGTGAGCCTCGTTCATACGCTTTGCGGCAAGTGTCTCGTTTGCAAGCTCGGCTTTGCTCAGTCTGTCGGTCTTGTAATCAAAGAGCGACACACTTCCGTCCTCATCGATGAGGATAAGGTCGATAACCCCCTGAACCGCAAGCTTATCGTCCTCCATCATAGAGAGAAGCTCCTCGTCAGAGGTAAAGCCCTTGGCAGAAAGCTCAACGTTAAATCTCTGCTCGCGAATAACAGATCTCGCTGATAGAATAAGGTCAATAAGCTCGCTTCTCATAAAGGCGTCAAGCTCGTTCTTATATATCAGCTCAGAAGCACCTTCGGGCAGGAATTTTTTCTCAAGGAGACGGGAAAGCTCCTCGTCAGTCCCGTTTCTATGCGCATTCTCAAAGTCGCAGAACTGCAAGAAAAGATGAGTTGCCGTTCCTCGCTCAGCACCGCTTACGCGAGTAGGCGCGCCCTCGGTAAAGAACGCGGGGATCTCTGCCTTTTCTATAGTCTCGTCATAGAGGGTAGCAGAGCTATCATTCTCATCAAGAACGTCGGGATAAAGGCGAGATACAGAAAGCTTAGAGGGCACTCGGCAAAGAGGGGCGTACTTGTATTTAAAGGCAAATTCCTTTTTCAAACGTTCCGTAAGCTCGGCATCAGCCTCAGCCGATACCTTTTCTTCCTTGACAGACGCCTTTTCGTCGCAAAGAGGGATATCGTTATAGGGAATTATCTCAAGATCGTACGAAGAATTATCCTTACCGTTCATGGCGAGGAATACCCAATCAAGATAGGACGAGCATTTCTGCATGATGGTATATCTGTCGGGGAACGAGGCGTTTGCTCTTGCGCTTGCAAAAAATCCGTCAAGATTTGCGCCCGAGGAAGCCGTAAGATAAAGTCTTTCTCTCGCTCTCGTAAGCGCAACGTAAAGCACTCGCATCTCTTCTTCCATCTGTTTGTTTGACGTCCTTGCAAGGATCGCCTCGCGCATCGGAGTGTTTATGCGCGCAAGACCGCCTTGCTCGGATATCTTAAGAGCTATTCCAGAAGGGTATTCAAATACAAGACTTTCTCGGCTATCCTTAGAGCGAACTGACGCCTTGGTATTGACTATAAAGCAAACGGGGAACTCAAGTCCCTTTGATTTATGAATAGTCATCAGCGAAACTCTATCAGAGGATACGCCCTTAGGATCGCTCGGGAGCTTTCCTCCGTCCTCGATCAGTGAATTAAGATATTCAATAAACTGATACAATCCCTTAAAGCTTCCGTTTTCAAATTTTCTCGCGTATTCATAGAGCATAAGGAGATTACCGCCCTCGCCCTTGCTGTTTGTCTGAGAAACTAAGCCTGAAGCGATAAAGCGCTCGGACTCAAAGAGCATACGGATAAATCTATCAACCGATAGAGCTGCCGCGTCCTTTTGCCAAGTGTCAAGCGTGCTGATAAAATCGCGGCACTTGCTCGCAAGCGGCTCTGCGCCTTCAGCGGCATAGTCCTTGAGAGCACCAAAGAGTGATGCACCGTCGTCTGTAAAGTGGCGTATTCTGATAAGCTCGTCCATATCAAAACTGAAGATAGGAGAGCGCAGCGCGCCCGCAAGATAAATATCTCTTTCGGGATTGTCAATAGCGTTGAGGATACACAGCATCATCAGTACGTCGGGATCCTCAAAATATCTCTCACCGTCAGACTCAGAGCAGAGAATTCCTCGCTTCTCGAGAGCGGCATGGATGATCGGAGAAAAGCTCTTTGCCCTGAACAGTACAGCTATGTCGCCGGGGCAGATCGGCTCTCCGTTTGCCTTCCTCTCGTTTTTTATCAGTCTTGCTATCTCAGAAGCTATGTATTCGGATTCACGCTCGGCACCTTTAAGATCGTCGTTATCATCATCCTCGTCGTTCTCCGAGGGGGTTATTATAGCTATCTTGACCTTAGGAGACTGGTATTCCTCGTAAGGAAGCGGCTTTGAAAATCCAAGGTCATCATTCTTTGTATATCCGATAGTGTCCGCACAGGCAGAAAATATGACAGAGCAGACGTCGTTAGTGAATTTGATAACGTTAGAGTCGCATCTGAAGTTATCCGACATAAATATCGTTGCATTATCCGAAATCTCAGCCTCACTTGATTCAATGGACGGAAAAGCACGTCTGTATTCGGCGAAAAGCCTCGGCTCTGCGCCACGGAATCCGTAGATGCTCTGCTTGATATCACCAACCATAAATCTGTTGTCGGGACGTGAAATAGAGCGGAAAATCAGGTCCTGAAGCATATCAACGTCCTGATATTCGTCAATATATATGTCGGTATATTGCTCTGCGTATTTTCTCGCCACGTCAGTAGGAGTGCCGTCCTCGGATACAAGCAGTTTCATAGTAGCTCTCGAAACGTCATCAAAGGTAACTAAGGAAAGGCGGTTCTTTTCCTCGGTGATCTTCTCTTCAAACATCGAAAGAAGCTCATAGAGAATAAAAAGATTTTTGGCGGTATCCTTCATCGCTCTCCGGATGCTTTCAAGAGGCTTAGAAAAGCTCTTCTCACGAAGCGAGGTCAACTTTTTAGTGAAGACCGAACGCATATTTTTGTAGCCGACAGAGGTCTCACTGGCATTTGCTGCTGAAAGCTTGCCAAGAGGAATAGCAGAATAGTTTTCAAGCAATGCTTTCGTTTCGGAATATCCGTTGTTTTGGTCGAGTACAGCGACGCGAAGCCTGTCGCAGTAGTCAAGGTCGTAGGCGAACGAAGCGCCGTACGCCTTTTCCATAGGCGCATCTGTCTGCATATATTCCATAGCAGACTTAAAAACGAGATAATAATGCTCGAACATATCCGACGCGTTATTTCTTTGTATCTCGCCGTAAGAGGTGGCAAAGAAATCAAGCGAAGCTTGGTCTTCGGTACGCATAGCACAGTCCTTTACGTATCCGATACCCTCAGGCAATGATGAAAGATCAGAATGAAGCTTCAGGAATACCTCGTGCACGTTTCTGACCGAGCGGACAGAGCTGAAGCATTCAATAAATGCGGGGAAGTCGGGCTCTTTACTGTAAAGAGCGTCTATGCACTCGCACATTATTCTTTTTGAAAGAATATCATACTCAGATTCGTCAACTATTCTGAATCCTGCGGAAAGCCCGAGCGTAGAAAAATTAGCGCGGACTATATCGAGATAAAATGAGTCAATAGTGCATATCTTGGCGCTTCCTATCTTCATAAGCTGAGAAGCAAGATGCTTGCTTGAGGGATCCTTGGCAAGCGCATCTCCAAGTGCCGAGAATATCCTTGTCTTGAGCTCAGCGGCGGCGGATCGCGTAAAGGTAACGATAAGCATTTTGGATATGTCGGCAGGATCAGAGACGTCGGTAATGCGCCGTATTATTCTTTCGGTGAGAGTAGCGGTCTTGCCCGAGCCTGCGGCGGCACTGACGAGAAGAGTCTTACCGCGTGTGTTCATGGCTTTTAGTTGGGCATCAGTCCATTTTCTTTCCATTTGCTCTCCTCCTTAAAAATCTTCGCCGTCGCCACGGTCTGTTCTTCGGCATATCGGTCGAGCCTGACAGTAATCACAGGGAAGTGATCTCTTGTGCTTCAAGGGTGTAGCATCAGCATTGCCCGCGCGAAGCTCGGAGGCTATCTTGCGAATTACAGCTTCAAGCTTGTCGTAGGTCTCGGCAAATTTCTCGCCGCTTGCGGCGGCAGAGCCCTCGTAAAGACCACTCTTGGCATTCTTTTTTATTCCAGCAAGGAATTTTGCGTCAAGCTCGCTGTTCATAGCCACAAGCACGTCCTCATCGCTAAGCAACAATCCCGAGCGTTCAAGCTTTGAAGCCGCCTTGCTTATTATTTTTGCGGCGTCGCTGTAATCATCAGCTTCAACTACGGGAATATTTGCGGAGAGATATACTACGCCCGCAGGGAGCGTATCTCCACCGTCCTCAACACCAAGTGATCGCTTGAAATCAGCAGAATTAGTGCGGCAAAGTGTAAACAGATACAAAAGCATCTGCGTGTTTATCCCTTTGTCAATGTCCGCGAGATTGAAGTTTTTCGTTCCCGTCTTGTAATCCACTACGCGTACGTAAACGTCAGCGCCCTTCTTATAGATATCAACACGGTCAATAATACCCGAGAAGGATATAGTTGAATTATCCTCAAGCTTGAATACGAGCGGAGAGGGAGCGCCGCCTATACCGTTTGCCTTAAGCTCAAAAAAGGCGGGGCGGAAGCTGCTCTTTGAGAATTCCTCAACGATATTTCCGACGAGCAGTAGTGAGAGAGTGCGCAAGCGTCTGTAAAGATGCGCCATTCGCTTGGAGTCAATAAGATGCGGCGGCGAGATACGGTTTACGTACTCGGAGATAGCCTTATCGGTCATCTCTATCAAAGTCTCCTCATCGGGCATTGGGGCGCTTGGGTCGTTGGGGATAGCGTTTTTCAAAAGTGTCTCAAGAACGAAATGTACAAAGGTTCCTATGTCGTTTAAATTAAACTCTGCGTTTACCTTTTCTCTTAGCTTGAGAACGTAAGAGCAGTAATAGCTGAACGGACAGCGCGCGTATTTTTCAAAAGAGGATGCCGAAAAATGAATGTTCGCGCCGAGCGCATCACCTACGCTGCTTGATGATACTCTACATTCCTGTGCTTTAGCTGATGAAGAAAGTGAGGAAGAGATGTTCGGCACGTAGTCCTCAAGGGCACACGCGAGAGAGGCTCTTTTAGATTCGTCCTCTATAGCACGCCAAAAGCCCACTGCATTCTTGGGCGCAGGGACAAGATAGTCAAAATCGTCGCTTCTGTATGTATGCGCTATCTTATCGCCAAACAAAGCCTTAACTCTGTTAAAAGCGAGCGAGCTGAATCTTTCGGCGCCATTTATCTCTGCGGTGTGAGTGAAAAGGAACAGCTTGTCAGAGGGAACAGAAAAGGCACGCTGAACGAACATAAGCTCATCAGACGAGCGAGAATCAACGTCGCCCGAAAGCTCAATGTCAAGATCAGCAAGAATAGCGCGATCTCCCTCTGAGAAAACGCCGTTATCGTTTACAGCGGCAGGAAATTCACCCTCGCAAAGCCCCATTATCAAGGCATATCTGACGCCTGAGGCACGGAAGGTAGATGCGGAACCTATAGCAACCTCGTCAATAGAGGTGGGTATGCTTCCTATATCGGTCTTGTCGAATATAGTTTTAAGTATAAGCGTAAGCTCCTCGCAGTCTGCCTCCTCGTCTCCTATCGCCTCAGCGACGCTTGCGAGAGTAGAAAGCATGACACCGTATATTCTTGAAAGCTCACGCGCTTGCTTTATATCTCCACGCTCTGCCGCCTTTTTTGAAAGCTCGGCAAGCTTGTCCTCAAGAGATACATCAAGCATATATTTGTAGAGCGCACGACAAGCATCCGCAACATTTTCCGCGGCATCAAGCAGAACGAAAAGTTTGAGTAGCGGCGCGGTGAGTGCTTCTCTTACGCGATTTGCTGCTTCAAGAATATTCATAGCTCGAGGAGAGAGCTTGTCTGTAAATCCGTCGGGATTCATAGTCCACTCACCAAGCAGAAATTGCTCGCCGTGTATGCCCCAGGTGTTTACGTATTCTTCAAACAGGTCTGCATCTGTAGCGTCTATGCCGCAGAGACCTGTTTTAAGATAGGAAATAACGTCTCCTGTACGCCAATTATAGCGCTTTATTCGGAGAGCGGAAAGTATAAATTTGACCGAAGGCATTGAGCAAAGGTCGCTCTTTTCAGAGAAGAAAAAGGGAATACCGCTCTTCTCTAAGGCAGGCTCTATAATTCCACGGTATTTTTCGGCGTCTCGCATAATTATAGCTATCTCGCGGCAACGCGCGCCGTTTTTGAGTAGCTTGAGAATATGTGCCGCCATAGCCTCTGCTTCAGCATAAGGATTGGGACATACCTCACAGATAATGCTTTCCGAAGGATCGGGAGGGGTGGAATTCTTTTCGTTTTTCTCCATTCTCCAGAGATTTTTGGAGAGATATGCGAGAGCTTCAGAAGAGGCTCTCATATTTGCCGCAAGCAAAGTCTCCTTAGCGCCACCATATCTGTCGGCAGAGCGTCTGAGCTTCTGAAGTGAGCGCGATATGCTTTCTTCGCTAATCTCACGCTCTCCGAGAGAAGCCAAGGGAAGCGTAATAGTAGTATTGTCGGCACTACCGAATATAAGCTCGATTATCTGATGCTCTACTGCAGTAAATGAAGTAAAGGAATCAATATATACGTTAGCACCCTCGAAGAAAGAATGTTCTTTAAGTATATCGCGAAGTCTTGACAGATCATCAGAGGAATCACTGTACTTTTCTGAAACAAAATTGTCAAAGCAGGAATATATAAGCGAGAGATCCGAGAGCCTTCGCGCAAGCGCAGAGTCAGAGGGAAGCTTCTTTGATGCGTTTTCAAGCGCGGATGAGTTAACCCCCGCCGCCTTCAGCTCGCCAAGAGCCGAAAGCATCAGATCAGTCAAGGCAGGATCGGAGTCATTCTTATATTCCACAAGTAAAGGAGAAAGATCACGCAGAGTTTTCCACATAAGAAGCGAACGCATGGGCTTTGTGAGATAGGAATAAGAAAGTCCGCCGTAGGCTCTGCAAACTCTGTTGTAAAGTCTTGAGAAGCCCAAAATTTCAAGCCTTAGCTGAGCATTATTAGGCAGAGTCGAAAGAGACAAGCGCTCAAAGCTCAACGCTTCCTGATCGGGAACTATAAGAAAGCATTTTTTACCCTTTTCGGTATCATCAGCTATTTTTTGCATGATACGAGCGGTCTTTCCGCTTCCGTAAGCTCCGTAAATAAATTCTATCATTATGACCTCTGAAAAATCAATAAATTTCGGTTATTCTGCTCGCGTCTCTCAATAACACGCGGTTCTTAAAGCGGTAGTAGAAATGCTTTCTGACAATAATGATATTATCGCCGTCCTTACGCGTGGTGAAATAATATCTTCTCTTTTTAGAAATACCGCGAGAGAAAAACAGCCCCGGGGAAACTATAACACAAAGTGAGTTTGGCTGTTTTGCTATATCCTTTACCATACCCGCAAAGTAGCTCTCGTCATCAAACGCGCTTCTTTTTGCAGGGAAAAATACCGTTACGTTCTTTCCCTTGACTAACGGCCGTGTCCTTTGGGTAGCCTTGCGAGCGCCAAGGAAGGTAAGCATAAATCCTATGCCCGAAAACAGAAAAACGAAGGGCAGAGCAATAATAAAGGCGGAAGTTGAAATAATAAATACAGCACCCGATTGGATGAGTGAAATGATAAAAATGAGTATCCTTATGGTAGTGGAAACGAAGGTGAAACGGCGCACCGCATCAATGATGCCTGCGTATATCCAAAATACTGAGGCGTTCTTTACAGAGTGGCGAATATAGGAAAAATATTTTTTCTGCGAGAATGCGCCCTCGTCCTTAGCCTGTCGCAAAAATGCGGCTTCTACCTTATTTCTTCTGTGTAAAAGCTGCCGCGTAGAGCGCTTTTCCCGTTGCAGCTCATTCTTGAGAAAGGCTATCTCGCGATGAAGGCGCATATTTTCGTCGGTAAGCTCGCGTATTCTGTCGCGGCTCTCACGTTTTGCGATTTTTGCTTTTTTCCTCGACATAGCTTCCTCCTTGTATAATATCCTAAATTATATTATAACAGAATTTTTAGCCAAAAACAAGGTTTTAACGCATTAAATTTACATTTTAAATTTAAAAATTACAACGTTCCATAAAAAACCAAGTAAATTCAGTTTATGTTAGAAAATTCGTCATAAAATCTTCACAAATAAAGGGTATAATTAATTTGCAAAAGCTTACTTTGCATAAAATTAATATGAAAGGAAACTTTTATGAAGGATTTGGATAAGGATTTCGGATTGGAAGGCAATGATCTTTCCGATAATCACGAAAACAAATGCTCCGAGCACAAGGTAATTGATAATGTTCAGGATACTAAAGACGGCGAAGAAGGCATACAAGCGCGTAAAGAAATCCCTGAAGAAAAGAGCAAAATATTATTCGAGGACCAGAAGGATCTGGCGTCGCAAGAGGAAGGAGCTTATAAAGAAGGGCAAGATCCTCAGAAGGAAGGTCAAGGAACTCAAGAAGAAGGGCAAGGAAATAAAGAAAAAGTTGAAAACGATACGGAAAAGTCTCAGTCTGACGTAAATAAGTATTGTTCTTCCTGCTACACACCTCCTTATTACGTTCCGAACTTTACTGTAAATAGCGATGAGCCCTCGGCACCCGAGAGCAAGGTAAGACGCTCGGACGCGAAAGGATCATGGAAGATGCTCCTCGTTCTTTCGGCAGTTCTCGTCTGTGTATTTGCCGCATTTCTTCTCGGAGCGCTCTCAAGTGCTTTGTTACCTATAGGCAATACCGAAGATACCCCTGCCGATCTCGGTGGCGAGGTAATTGAAATAGTTCAGAATACCCCTCAGTTGAACATAACCGAGACGACCGACGGTGAGGCGCTTTCCTTACCCGAGGTAGTTCAGAAGGTTGGAAACAGCGTTGTTGAAATAAGCACCTCCAGCGTAGTTACAGATAGATTTTTCGGTCAGTACGTTACTAGTGGCGCGGGAAGCGGTGTCCTTATAACGCAAAGCAATATAGCGGGATATCTGGTAACTAATCATCACGTTATTGAGGGCGCGGAAAAGGTAACCGTAAGGCTCACCAATAAGGAGGAGTACGAGGCAGAGGTCATAAACAGCACCGCAACGCTTGACCTTGCTATTCTGAGAATAGAAAAAAAGGCTGATGAGAGCTTTACAACGGCAAGCATAGGAGATAGCTCTAAGCTGATAGTAGGACAGAAGATAGTAGCTATCGGTAATCCGCTTGGCTCGCTTGGAGGAACGGTTACCGACGGTATAGTCAGCGCGCTTGACAGAAACGTCAGTATTGACGGAATTTCTATGACACTTCTTCAGCACAACGCGGCTATCAACCCCGGAAACTCAGGCGGCGCATTGTTTGATATGGCAGGCAACCTTGTTGGAATTGTCAACGCAAAGAAATTTAATACAGGAATAGAGGGACTTGGATTTGCGATACCGGTAAATATCGCGTTTGAGTATTTTAAGGGAGTGATGAACTCTTCTTCTATAGGAGCAACCGTTGATTACGGCTATAATTCTCAGCACATATACGGTGTCTATGTGGTTTCTGTAACGGAAAACAGCGAGTTTAAGCTGAACGACCGTATTGTAAAAATAAACGATACCGATATAAATACCCTTAACGACTATTATGCGACCGTTGACGAGCTTAAGGTGGGGGATACGGTCAAAGTAACGATAGTACGAAGAAATATTGAAGTCGTGCTGAATATAACCTTACAATAAAATTTCATCTTACGAGGAGAAAAAATGTATCACATACTTGTTGTTGATGACGAACCGAGAATTCGTTCAATAATAAAAAAATACGCAGAATTTGAGGGCTATACCGTAACCGAGGCGGCAGACGGTATGGAGGCAGTTCACTTTTGCAGAAGCGCTGAGTTTGACATAATCATTATGGATATCATGATGCCCGAGCTTGACGGTTTTTCGGCTTGCCGCGAGATAAGAAAAATATCTCAGACTCCTATTATTATGCTCTCTGCGCGAGGCGAGGAGTACGATAAGATAAACGGCTTTGAGCTTGGCATAGACGACTACGTCGTCAAACCGTTCTCGCCCAAAGAGCTTATGCTTCGCATTGACGCGGTCATGAAGCGCACAAAGAGAGCTGCTGACGGCGGCGTTAAAAAGGAAAATGTCATCGTTACTCTTGACGATGGCGGACTTCGCGCCGACATTACTGCTCGTCTGGTGTTTATTGACGGAGAAAGAGTCGAGATGTCGCCTAAGGAATACGATCTTTTCTTCTATATGCTGCAGAACAGAAATATAGCTATCTCCCGTGAGAAATTCATAAGCGACGTATGGGGCTACGATTTCTTTGGCGACGTTCGTACCCTTGACACGCATATCAAGCTTCTCAGAAAGAGTCTCGGAAGATATGCTAACCTTATCGTTACTCTCAGAGGAGTAGGATATCGCTTTGAGGGCTGATAAAAAATAGAGCTTTTAAGGAGGAGGACAATGGACGTCAACGAAATAAAGACACCGAAAAAGCGCAGACGCGTCGGCATCAAGTGGAAGATGTTTATGATCCTTTTCCTGTTTGTATTTGCGTTTGCATTTTGCATCTGGATCTTTGAGGTCCAGATGCTGCACTATTTCTATCAGGTAGCTAAATTCAATGAGCTTGACAACGTTTCGGAGAGCCTTGCGATCTCTTTGGGAGACGACGCTGAAACTATGAGGGTAGCAGACGATTACGCCACTGAGTATTACAGCGATATATGGGTTTACAGAATTGAAGGCGGAAATTTTGCCAACGCCTCTAAAATAGCCTTTGAAGAAGGAATGAAGGACTCGCTTGGATATTTCATAGAACCTAATTTTGGCAATATGTATGCTTCTGCTAAGGAAAACAGAGGAAGATATATAGCGCTCGTGCCTATGAATAATTTCAAGGATTCATATTTTCACTTTGAGGTAATAAAGGACAATATGGGCGAGCCGCGCTCATACCCATTTGTTATAGGCAATATGAGAAAGCTCAACACCGTATTTACAGAGATATTCGAGCAAGACGGTGTTGAATACGTAATATTTCAACGGACAAACATAACCCCCCTAGGCGTAATGATAAGCACTCTTGAAAATCAAGTAGTATTTATAGGCACAATTTTGATAATCTTTACGCTGATACTCGCGGCTATAATGTCAAAGCTTATCACAAAGCCGCTTGAGCAGGTTACAGAAGCTGCCAAGAGCCTTGCGGTAGGAAAATACAACACAGAGTTTAAGGGGCACGGATACCGTGAAATAGACGAGCTTTCTGATACTCTGAACTATGCCGCAAACGAGCTTTCCAAGAATGATCGCTTGCAAAAGGAGCTTCTCTCTAACATTTCTCACGACCTTCGTACACCGCTTACTATGATAAAGGGGTATAGTGAGGTAATGCGCGATATTCCCGAAGAAAATACACCCGAGAACGTGCAGGTCATTATAGACGAGACCACTCGACTTACAGATCTCGTAAACGACATTCTCGATCTTTCAAAGATACAGTCAGGCGCGAGACTTGCTGAAATGCGTGAGTTCTGTCTTACCGAGGTTGTCAGGGATACGATGTTCAGATATGAGAAACTGACTATGCAGGACGGATATAAGATAGAGTTCAAGGCTGAGGCCGATGCTTACGTAATAGCCGACAGCACTATGATACTTCAGGTGGTATATAATCTTATCAATAACGCTATAAACTATACGGGAGAGGATAAGTACGTATCTGTCGTGCAGAGCGTCCAAAAGGATTCGGTTCGCATCAGCGTTACCGATACGGGAGAGGGAATCTCCGAGGAGGAAATACCGCTTATCTGGGAGAGATACTATAAGATAGACAAGGTCCACAAGCGCGCAACTGTCGGTACGGGACTAGGACTTTCTATAGTCAAGGAAATACTGGAGATACACAACGCCACCTACGGAGTTTCAAGCACGCTTGGCAAGGGTTCTACCTTCTGGTTTGAGCTCAAGACCTCGGACAGTCAGGAATATAAGGCAGAGGTCGTAGATATTTGATTAGGCAGGAAAGAATATGTTGACTTTTAAGAATAAAACAGTTGAAGAATCACTCGTATGTCCGATATGCAAAAGCCGTATGGAGATAATTTACGAGAACAGCGGCAGGCTTCAGTGTAAAGGGCCGAGAACACACTCCTACGACTTTGCGTCGGGCGGGTACGTAAATCTCGGAGCGCCCGTACAGAGCGGCGGTGGAGATTCAAAGCAAGCAGTAAGGGCGAGAAGCGATTTTCTCAACACGGGTTACTACGAGCCTATAGCAAATAAGCTTTGTGCCTTACTGTCGGAATATCTTTCTACAGATTCACTCGTGGTGGATGCAGGCTGCGGTGAGGGATATTATTCCGAGCGCATAGCGGCAGACGGATATTCTCTTGCGGGCTTTGATCTTTCTAAATTTGCGGCGGATGCCGCCGCCAAGAGAGCTAAAGCGCAGGGAAGAGCCAATGCACTTTTCGGTGTTGCAAGCGTTTTTTCGCTCCCACTCGCTGATTTTTCTACTGATGCGATAGTAAACATTTTTGCTCCGTGCGCGGAAAAAGAATACGCCCGTGTGCTTAAGGACGGTGCCTTGCTTTTCGTTGTAGCCGCAGGCCCTGACCATTTGCTCGGACTGAAAAAAGCGATATACAGTGAGATACACAGAAACGACGTCAGAGCGGATATGCCGACAGAGATGAAGCTGATACGTAGCGAGCGGCTTTCCTATACCATCACAGTTAACGGCAACGAGAGCATTAAGAATTTATTTGCGATGACACCGTACTATTGGAAGACATCGCAAAGCGACGTTCAGAAGCTTGAGGCGCTTGAAAGCTTGGAGACCGAAATAGATATCAACTTTGAAGTTTATCAGAAAATATGAGGACATTGAAATGAAAAATCCCGAAATTTCTCTTATAATCCCTATGTATAACGAAAGCAGTATCATAAAGGATACCGCCAACACTCTCCACGAATATATGAGCAAGACTTTTGAAAGCTACGAGATCCTTTTCTCTGACGACGGATCTAAGGACGGCTGTGGAGATATAGTAAGAGCTATGGAGCTTCCGGGCGTTCGTGTAGTGGGCTACGAGCAGAATCACGGTAAGGGCTGCGCTGTAAGAACTGCTATGCTTGAGGCTTGCGGAGATATAGTTATGTTTACCGATGCTGACCTCGCGTACGGCACGGAGGTTATAAAAAGAGCGTACGACGAGCTTAGGTCAAGGCCCGAGGCGTCAATGCTTATCGGATCGAGAAATCTATCCAAGGACGGATATGAGGGATATACAGCACTCAGAAAGCTGATGTCGAAGGTCTATATCAGAATACTCGGACTGATCGGAGGTTTTAAACTTTCTGACTCTCAGTGCGGCTGTAAGGCATTCAGAGGAGATGCGGCAAAGGCTATATTCACTCTTTGTAAGGTTGACGGATTTGCTTTTGACTTTGAGAGCATTATGTGGGCGCAAAAGCTTGAGTATAAGATAGCAGAGATGCCTGTAAAGATAATAAATCACAGAGAATCTACAGTACATATTTTAAGAGACAGCGTCAGAATGCTCAGAGACCTGCTCAGAATAAGAAAAAGTGTAAACAAAGAGTTCAAATCTATGAGTAAAATAACGAGGGAATAATATGGAATTTTCAAGATTACTTGAGGAGCGCAGAAGCATAAGAGCTTACGCAAAGGGAACGGAAATTAGCCGTGAGGAGATAGAGCAGATGATATACGCCGCTCAGCAAGCGCCCTCGTGGAAAAATTCTCAGACGGGTAGATATTACGTTGTACTCTCAAAGGATATGGCAGAGGCCCTCAGAATTACATGCCTACCTGATTTTAACCGCGACAGAACCGAGCATGCCGCTTATATAGTAACTACCTTTAAGAGAGGATTTGTGGGATTTACCTCTGACGGAAAGCCTACCGACTCTCTTGGAGACGGATGGGGAGCTTACGACCTTGGTTTGCAGAACGAAAATCTTCTGCTTAAAGCAAGAGAGCTCGGTTATGATACACTCATAATGGGACTTCGTGATGAAGCGAGAATAAGAGAGATGCTTTCTATTCCGCAGGATGAGATAATGGTAGCGGTTATCGCTATCGGAAAGCGAGTATCAGATCCTATCAAGCCTGCAAGAAAACCTGTAGATGAAATAGTAAAATTCTTTTAAACGCAGAAAAACACCGATCATTGATCGGTGTTTTTTGTGTATTTGATCACTTGTGATAAAGCTTTTTTGTAGCATAAACAGGTTCGCAGGTAAGATTAAGTCCAAGCTTGCGATATACGTTGCTATCCACTCCAGAGGGAATAACGGTTATGTGCGCCTGACAGCCCTTAAGCTTGGGAAGCTGCTCCATTGCCTTTGCCGCAAGCTCACTCGTGGTCGCGGAAATAGAAAGCGCTATGAGTATCTCGTCGGCATGGAGTCTCGGGTTGTGATTGCCAAGGTTGTCTATCTTAAGTCTCTGTATCGGCTCAATTACCTCGAGAGGAAGGAGCAGATAGTCCTCGTCAATATCTCCAAGCTTTTTAAGAGCGTTAAGCAGTGCCGCCGCAGAGGGCCCCATAAGCTTAGAGGTCTTACCCGTAACTATGCTTCCGTCGGGAAGCTCTATCGCCAGAGCCGGCTCACCGGTTCTTTCGGCTTTTTCAAGCGCAGGCGCAACTACCTTGCGATAGCTTGTGTCAATGTCGACCTGCTTCATAATAAGCTCTGCCTTATATACCTCGTCTGCATCCGCGTTGCCATTTCTCTTTCGGCAGAGTGTGTCGTAGTAGCGACGGATTATCTCCATTTTGGAGGCATCACAGACTACTTTGTCGTCGGTAATGCAATATCCCGCCATATTTACGCCCATATCCGTAGGAGACTTGTAAGGACATTCGCCGTATATCTTCTCAAAAATATCCTTGAGAACGGGATATATCTCAATATCTCTGTTATAGTTGACTGCAAGAGTACCTGTGCTTTCCAAGTGGAACGGGTCGATCATATTTACGTCGTGAAGATCAATGGTCGCCGCCTCGTAAGCCATATTAACGGGGTGCTTAAGAGGAATATTCCAGATAGGGAAGGTCTCAAACTTAGCGTATCCTGCCTTTATTCCGCGCTTGTGGTCGTGATAGAGCTGAGAGAGACAGGTAGCCATCTTGCCGCTTCCCGGACCGGGAGCAGTGATAACGACGAGAGAGTGGGTAGTTTCAATATATTCGTTTCTTCCGTAGCCGTCATCACTGACGATCTTCTGAAGATTTGAGGGATAGCCTTCAATGGGATAATGACGATATACCTTTATTCCTAAGTTCGCAAGACGCTTGATAAAGAGGTCAACTGAGGGCTGATTCATATACTGTGTGATAACTACACCACCGACGAGCAGACCTATCTCGTTGAATGCATCTATCATTCTGAGGGTATCCATATCGTAGGAGATACCAAGGTCGCCTCTGATTTTATTCTGCTCAATAGAAGCCGCCGAAACGACTACGATGACCTCAGCGTCATCCTTCATCTTGAGTAGCATTTTTATCTTACTGTCAGGACGAAATCCGGGAAGAACCCTTGATGCGTGATAGTCGTCAAAGAGCTTACCGCCAAACTCAAGGTAAAGCTTGCCGCCAAAGCTTGAAATACGCTCCTGTATCCTCTCGGACTGGAGCTCTATATATTTGTCATTATCAAAACCGATATTCATTACAGACCTCACGAATAAAATAAACTACCTTAATATTGTAATACAAAACCAAGATTTTTTCAATATGTTTTTTATAAAAAAAGCAAAATTTAATTTAGTCCATCGATGTATCTGCACGCCGCGAGAGCCGCAACGGCGCCGTCAGCGGCGGCGGTCGTAACCTGGCGAATTCTCTTGGTTCTGCAGTCTCCCGCGACAAACACGCCGGCGGTATCGGTAAGACAATCCTCACCTGCGATGATATATCCGTAATTGTCAAGCGCCGTAAGCGAAGCAAAAGCCTGATTTTCGGGCTGCTGACCGATAGCTACGAACATACCGTCAAGCTCAAGTGTTGAGATCTCGTCGGTAGCCGTGTTTTTGAGAGAGATAGCGCGAAGCTCGCCGTCCTCGGAAGAAAGAGAGGTAACGACTGTATCGAATATCATCTTTACGTTGCTCTTTCGCTCGAGTATCTGCAAAAGCTTTTTCTCGCCCGTCATAAAGGAAAGATTTTGCACGATAACTACCTCAGAGCAGAGATCAGAAAGCATTACCGCCTCTTGAAGCGCGGTGTTTCCTCCGCCAATAACCGCAACCTTTTTACCCGCGAAGAACGATCCGTCGCAGACAGCGCAGAAGGAGATTCCCGAACCGATAAGCTCCTCCTCGCCCTCAAGGCCGAGATGACGGTGCTTAGAACCGGTAGCGATTATTACAGACTTGCCCTCAAAATCTCCGTACTCAGTCGAAACTACCTTGTAGTCGCCCATATCGGTTATCTTTTCAGCCGCCGCAAGCTCTATCTCTGCACCGTGAGCCATTACCTGCTCAAGCATCTTTTCAGCGAAAGCGCTTCCGCTTATCTCCATGACGGAGGGATAATTTTCAAGCTTGGGAGAATAGGTTATCTGTCCACCAAAGTTTTCTTTCTCAAGAAGCAGAACGCTCTTGTCGGCGCGAAGCGCGTAAAGAGCGGCAGTCATTCCCGCAGGACCTGCTCCAATAATAATAATATCCTTCATAAATAGCCTTTCCAAAACTTACAGTCTTTAAACAAAATCAAGTGGTGGGCACAGCTTATACGCAATGCCCACCCGGGATCAAAAATCGTTTTTATGATTACTTTCCGTAGTTTTCAGCAAACTTGCGAACGTTAGAGACGTTAACTATCTTGTCAAACTTGTCTCCGTTGAGAATAACGAGCGTGGGGGCAGCGGTTACGCCATACTGCTTAGCACGGTCGGGCTCCTTGTCCGCATAGACCTTCTCGTAAGCTACGCCTGCTTCAGTAAGGAACTTTTCAGCCATCTTGCAGTTGGGGCAGGTGGTGGTAGCGAAGAGGAGGATCTTAGCGCTGACAGGGGCTGCGGCGCAGCAGCACTCGCTAAAGATATCCTCTTTTTCAAAGTTGCCGAACTTGCGCTTTGACATAGAGTCAGCGATGTTGTAGAGCTTACGGTTCTTATATTCCTCAGCCTTACCGTCGTTCCAAGCCTGAACGGGACGGTAGTATCCTGTAATACGGCTATATACCTCAGTCTTTTCTCCACAGAAGGGGCAGGAGAACTTCTCGCCCGCGATATATCCGTGTGCCTTACATACAGAGTATGTGGGAGAGAGCGAATAGTAGGGAAGCTTGTAGTTCTCAGCAATCTTTCTTACGAGATTTGCCGCAGACTTCCAGTCGGGAAGCTTCTCGCCCATATAAGCGTGGAAAACAGTACCCGAGGTGTAGAGAGTCTGAAGCTCGTCCTGAATATCAAGAGCATCAAAGATGTCGGAGGTATATCCAACGGGAAGATGCGAAGAATTGGTGTAGTAAGGAGTGTTGCCCTTTTCGGAAGCTGTAATGATGTCAGGGAAGCGCTTGAGGTCGTGCTTTGCAAGACGGTAAGAGGTAGACTCTGCGGGAGTAGCCTCAAGGTTGTAGAGGTCTCCGTACTTCTCCTGATAATCGGAGAGACGGTTTCTCATATGGTTGAGGACGTCCTTAGTAAACTGCTGTGCTTCCACTTCGGTAAGGCTCTTGCGGAGCCACTTTGCGTTAAGGCAAGCCTCGTTCATACCTACAAGACCAATGGTAGAGAAGTGATTCTCAAATGTTCCGAGGTATCTCTTGGTGTAGGGATAAAGTCCCTCGTCGAGAAGCTTTGTAATAACTGTTCTCTTGATCTTGAGAGAACGTGCGGCTATATCCATCTTGTGATCGAGACGTGCATAGAAATCAGCTTCGTTTTCAGCAAGATATGCAATTCTCGGCATATTGATGGTTACAACGCCGATAGAACCCGTGCTCTCACCGCTTCCGAAGAAGCCGCCCGACTTCTTGCGAAGCTCACGGAGGTCAAGACGCAGACGGCAGCACATGCTTCGTACGTCGCTGGGCTCCATATCGCTGTTGATATAGTTAGAGAAGTAAGGAGTACCGTACTTTGAGGTCATCTCAAAGAGAAGGCGGTTGTTTTCGGTCTCGGACCAATCAAAATCCTTGGTGATGGAGTAGGTGGGGATAGGATACTGGAAGCCTCTTCCGTTAGCGTCGCCTTCGATCATAGTCTCGATGAACGCCTTATTTACCATATCCATTTCCTTCTTACAATCCTTGTACTTGAAGTCCATTTCCTTACCGCCTACGATAGCGTTAAGCTCCGCGAGGTCAGCGGGAACTGTCCAGTCAAGAGTGATGTTGGAGAAGGGAGCCTGAGTACCCCAACGGGAAGGAGTATTTACACCGAAGATAAAGGACTCGATGCACTTTTTGACCTGATCGTAGGAGAGGTTATCTACCTTAACGAAAGGAGCAAGGTAGGTATCGAAGGACGAGAACGCCTGAGCTCCTGCCCATTCGTTCTGCATGATTCCAAGGAAGTTTACCATCTGATTGCAAAGTGTTGCAAGATGGCTTGCGGGAGCGGACGTGATCTTGCCCGTAACACCGCCTAAGCCCTCCTGAATAAGCTGCTTGAGCGACCAACCTGCGCAGTAACCTGTGAGCATAGAGAGGTCGTGCAGATGGATGTCTGCGTTTCTGTGAGCGTTTGCGATCTCCTCGTCGTATATCTCGGAGAGCCAGTAGTTCGCCGTGATAGCACCCGAGTTGCTGAGTATAAGACCGCCTACAGAGTAGGTAACAGTCGAGTTTTCTTTAACTCTCCAGTCAATATTCTTAACGTAGCTGTCCACGATATCCTTGTAGTCAAGAATAGTGGATTTCATATTACGGAGCTTTTCTCTCTGCTTACGGTAGAGGATATAAGCCTTTGCTACATCTGCGTATCCCGCCTGAACGAGAACAGACTCAACGCTGTCCTGAATGTCCTCAACGGAAATAAGACCTTCCTTGATCTTAGGCTCAAACTCTGCTGTAACCTTTAATGCAAGAAGATCGATAACTGTAGGGTGATAATTTTTTTCTTGTGCTTCAAACGCCATCTTGATGGCTTCGCTGATCTTGGAAATATCAAAATCTATGACTTTTCCGTCTCTTTTTAAAACCTGATACATTTTTCCTCCTTAAAGATCGTCATTAGAATAAAATTGTTTTACAAATAACAGTATACAATAAAAAGCGAAAAATGTCAATTGTGAGAAATCACAATATATTGATTTGTTTTTTGTTTAATAACACTATATATTGTGTTAAAGCGTTAAAATTTACACACCCCGTAGTATCGCTTGAGGGAGTATCTCTCGCACAGCCTCGTGAAGTTCAAGCATCTCCGCGTCCTCATAAGCGGTGTATCCCGAGGCGAGAACATCACCTGAATCAACGTATTTCTGCAAGAAATATCTCTTGGCGTTCTTGAGCTTATTTGCGATAGATATAAGATCCTCTCGATCGTGAAGCTCACGGACAACAGTCGTGCGGAATTCGTAATCGGGTGCTTTCTTCATTATTATATCGATGCTTCTGTCAACGACCGAAACGTCAAAGCTATCTCCAAGACCTACCGTTATGCCGTACTTTTCGTCAGAATTCTTGACGTCCATTGCCACGTAGTCAAGCAAGCCCTTGTCAAGCAACGACTCAAGTCTTTCGGGAAACGCGCCGTTAGTATCAAGCTTTACAAGAAGACCGTAGCTCCTTATTTTGACGATAAGCTCTTCAATGTCCGGATTAAGCAGAGGCTCTCCGCCCGTTATGCAAACGCCGTCAAGAAGTCCCCCGCGCTTGTCAAAATAGGAGAAAAGCGCGCTCAAAGGTATTTCCTCGACCTCGCCCGCGCGAAGCACAAGCGAAGCATTATGGCAGAATGGGCAGCGAAAATTACAGCCTGCGGTAAATATAGTGCAGGCAAGCTTTTCGGGATAATCAAGCAAAGTGGTTTTTTGCAAGCCTTTGATAGTCATAAAGGTCTCCTTATGTGAGAAAAATTAAAATTAAAAATTACTATTGATTTTTCCTTTGATATGTGTTAAAATATCAAATGTAAATACAATTTACCTTATAATAAAGAAAACAGACGGTGAAAAATGACTATTGGTGAAAAGATAAAAAAGCTTCGTACAGATAAGCTCATGTCTCAAAGTGAGCTTGCCGGCAGCGAGATAACGAGAAATATGCTCAGTCAGATAGAGCACGGAAGCGCACTTCCTTCGCTAAGCACGATCAGATACATAGCCGCTCGTCTTAACGTCTCTCCCGGATTTTTACTCGCCGAGGACGAGGATGAAATGCTGTATCTTAAGCAGAGCGAGATAAACAACATAAAAAAAGCCTTTACGGCGAAGAATTTTTATCTCTGTAGAGAGATGTGTGAAAACTGTAGCTGGAGCGACGACGAGCTTATGCTGATATCGGCAGAAAGCAGTCTTGCGGTAGGTGCTGAGGAGTTCTGCAAGGGAAATCTGCACACCTCCGCCGAGATACTCGACGAGGCACTGCGATACCGTGAGAACACCATATACAATACAGATGTTATTCTGTTTAAGGCAAGAGCTTACTTTTTGTATATGGGACTTATATCTCCCATGCTCGTATCAAACGTTATAGAGGATATTGAAAAAGAGGATATAATAATGTTCACCGACAGCTTCTCGGTTTACTGCGATATGATCAATGATGCAGAGGAGCGCGGTTGGGACGGCGTCTCTCATCTTTCGGAACGTCTCGGATTGCTTCCCGAGGAAAGCTCGTTTTCATTGCACGTAAACGCGAGAATACTGATGGAGCACGGAGATTATAAAGAGGCGCACAGACTACTCTATAAGCTTCTTTGCGGCGAGGACTACGGTATGCCCGAGCCCATGCTTTATTTTGTTTTCTGCGACCTCGAGACATGCTGCAAGGAGATCGACGACTTCAAAGGCGCTTACGAATATTCGGGAAACAAGATGGCACTTCTGCAAAAGCTGCTTGCTTGATCAATTATTATCGGACGGGGAGAGATCTCCGTCCTTTTTCTTTAAGCGCTCAAAGAAAAGGTTTATAATAAAGAGAGCCACGAGATACGCAACCGCGCCGTAAATAAAGTCAGAGAGATAATAAACTACCATTATCATGACCTCACCGAAGGATTCGGGAGCGCCGACAAAAACGTCGTTTATTATGCGCGTGCCTACCTTGATGACGGTGATCAATATACCCATTTTTATTGCCGAGCGCTGCAGAGGATTGTACCAATCAATAAATTTGGAAAAGGGAAGAACACTTCCGATCTGCTCGGCTTTGGCTCTTGCCTTGTCGCGCTTGGAGCTTCTGAGAGCCTCAATAGATGAAAGATAATGGCTTGAGTCGGTAGTAGCAAAGATATATACCGCAAGAAGCTGAAGCAGATATAAAACGAAATATACCGAGAGATATATTACGTCTATAATTATCTGCTGACTGTTTCCGAGCGAGCCGTAAATAACTACGTTCATAAGTATCTTTACGGGGATAACAAGGAGATACGTAGCCGCATAGAAAACCGCTATAAATCCCGAACGCTTTTTGTCAAGCAAAAGCGACGAAAAGATAATAAGAGCATACGCCGAGGAAAATGCGAACAGGTCAAAGAAATCCTGAATGTATTTTATCACTACCGTAAGCAATGAGCCTGAATAAAGCGTGTTCGCCTCAAGCGTTGCGTAAATTGGAATTATTACTAAATTATTCAGAATAAGCGGAAGCAAGAAAAAGAGTGCCATAAACAGCCACAGCATCTTGCTTACACGTTTTTTGTTGTTCAGCTCTGTCTGACAGGCAATAAGCTCGGTCATATAGTCCCCCTAAAGATATATTTAGAACATTATATCACAAAACTTATGAAAAGTGTATAGGTATTTGTAAATTATTTTTTATTAAGAAAATTTGTTTAAGAAAATGTAAATTAATTTTTTTATTGAAGAAAATATCAAAATAACTGTTTACAAAATGAAAAAAATGTAGTAAAATATATGCAGTATGTATATAAAGGGGTAATTTGCTTATGTGTAACGCTTCACAGCCAAAGTACAAGAGAATTCTCCTCAAGCTCTCCGGCGAGGCTCTCGCAAGAGACAAGGAAGGAATTCTTGATTTCGATTTTATCACCTCAGTGGCAGAAGTCCTGAAAAAATGCGTTGACGCAGGGATACAGGTCGGTGTTATAGTAGGTGCGGGAAACATATGGAGAGGTAGGCAGGGTGGCTCTATGGACAGAGTCCGTGCCGACCAGATGGGAATGCTCGCCACCACTATAAACGCTCTCGCGCTTGAGGAGACCTTCAAGCAGTGCGGACTTTCTGCTGTCGCTATGACAGCCGTTGAAATGAATGCCTTTGCAGAGCAGTACACTCCCAGAGCTGCCGTTGCGGCGCTTGAGGAGGGAAAGGTCGTTATCTTCGGATGCGGTCTTGGTTCACCCTTCTTCTCGACCGATACAGCAGGCGCGCTCCGTGCGGCTGAAATAGGTGCTGACGCGTTGCTTCTGGCTAAGAACATAGACGGTATCTACACGGCTGATCCCAAGATAGATCCGACTGCCGTACGCTACGATGATATTTCCTACAACGATATTCTCAGTAAGGAGCTTAAGGCTCTCGATCTTACTGCAGCTGCATTCTGTATGGATAACAACATCTGCGCTTATGCCTTTGAGCTTAAGGATCCGATGAACATATACCGTGTTGCTATGGGCGAAAAGATAGGCACTGAGCTTCACAGATAATTCGTTCCCGAATAAATTTAAATTAACGAAATATAATACTATACGGAGGTTTATTATGAAACTCAATACAAAGGATTTTGAGACAAAAATGCAGAAATCCGTAGCTTCCTATCAGGAGAGCCTTACGGTCATTCGCGCAGGTCAGGCTAATACCGCTATACTCGCTAAGGTAAGCTTTGAATACTGGGGCGCGCCCACACTCATCAGCTCCATGGCTGACGTGCGCGTTGCAGATACCAAGACAGTTACTATCACCCCCTATGATGCTTCCACGCTTAAGGCTATGGAAAAGGCTATTCTCGCGTCTGACATAGGAATCACCCCCACCAATGACGGTAAGGTTATCCGTCTCGTATTCCCCCAGCCTACAGAAGAGCGCCGTAAGGAGCTTGTAAAGCAGGTTCAGAAGATGGGCGAGGAGGCTAAGGTAGCTATCCGTAACATAAGAAGAGACGCTAACGATCTTTGCAAGAAGATGAAGAAGGACGGCGAGATGACCGAGGACGAGCAGAAGGCATCCGAAAAGTCTGTTCAGGATCTCACCGATAAGTACATTAAGGACATAGATGGCGTTACTGCCAAGAAGGAAAAGGAGATCATGCAGATCTGACATCAGTGTTCAGGGCGGGTGGAATGCCCGTCCTGTTTTCTGTTAAATATGCTATTGTGATAGGAATTTAGATATGGCTCTTGTTAAAGACAGTGCTCCGAAAAACGATTGCCCGATAAAGCACGTGGCTTTTATTATGGACGGCAACGGAAGATGGGCTAAAAAAAGAGGAATGCCGAGAGAATTCGGACACAAAAAAGGCGCGGAGACCTTCAAAAAAATAATGGAATATTGCGGCGAGCTGGGCGTCATGTCGGCAACCTTTTACGTCTTTTCCACAGAGAATTGGAAGCGCTCGGAAAAAGAGGTAAGCGCTCTTATGCGACTGCTTGACGAGTATCTTGACGACTGCTATATCCAGCTGAAAAGGAAAGAGCGCGACGTTCGCTTTGTATTTCTCGGAGATAAATCTCCTTTCACTCCTTCGTTGAGGGAGAAGATGGAGAGGATAGAAGAGGACAGTAAAAATAATTCGAGAATAGTAAACCTCGCAATAAATTACGGCGGAAGAAGCGAGCTTGTCAATGCTTTCCGTACTCTTATCAAAGAGGGAAAGACAGATATCTGTGAGGAAGATATTACGCGCGCGCTTTATACAAAGGACTCCCCCGAACTTGATATGGTAATAAGAACGGGCGGAGATATCCGCATATCCAATTTCCTGCTTTGGCAAACGGCTTATGCCGAATTATATTTCACCGACAAGCTCTGGCCGGATTTTGACACTGACGACCTTGATGCCGCTATTGAGGTATTCAAGAGCAGGCAGAGAAGATTTGGCGGAGTGTGAAAGGATCGATACGATGTTAAAGAGAATTATTACTTCAATAGTCGCCTTGTGCGTTCTCATTCCTATAATGTGGTTTTCTGACACATGGGCGCTTCCGATAGCTATTTCAATAGTTACGGTCATGTGCCTTTTTGAGATGTTCAGATGCATGGGACTGCACAAAAATCTTGCAATATCATTGCCTGCATACGCTGTGGGAATAGCTCTTCCCATACTGCAGAGAGCTATTGACGACGCTTTGACTGTTGTTTCAATTGCGGCGATAGCGGCTATGATATATAGCGTCTATCTTTTCGCTCTCGTAATATGGTCTCACGGAAAGCTTACATACAAGGATATGTGCGCATCCGCGTTCACTACTCTTTATATTATTCTCGCAATGAATATGATAGGATTTATCAGAGATTTCGGAGATAACGGAATGCTCTTATTTATCCTCATATTCCTTGGCGCTTGGATAACAGATATTTTTGCCTACTTTACGGGATTTTTCTTTGGAAAGCACAAGCTTATTGAGGACGTCAGCCCCAAAAAGACTATAGAGGGCAGTATTGGCGGAACGATCTTCTGCGCACTTTCATATCTCGTGCTCGGTCTTGTTGCCGATGCCTTTTTGAATTGTAACGCAAACCTCATATTCCTCACGGTAAGCGGCGTTTTCATATCATTTATCGCACAGGTTGGCGATCTGATCATGTCTGTTATAAAGAGACATTACGGCATCAAGGATTACGGAAAGCTTTTCCCGGGACACGGCGGTATGCTTGACCGCTTCGACTCTATTCTCGCGGTATCTTTAGGAGTTGGCGCTATGTGCCTTCTGTCCTTGGTAACAAATATACCTCTTCTTTAATAGTGGAGAATTTATGAACCTTTTTGAAAACAGAAAGCCCGTAATATCTGTCCTTGGCTCTACCGGATCGGTAGGCGAGCAGGCGCTTGACGTAGCCTTGAAATTCGGACTGAAGGTCAATTCCGTAAGCGCAAACACCAATGCCAAGCGCGTTGAGGAGCAGGCACGTCAATTTTCGCTTTCTTCGGTAGCTATGGCTGACGAGACCGCCGCCCGAGATCTTCGCGTGCGCCTTGCAGACACTAGCGTAAAGGTATATTCGGGAGATAGCGGCATCTGTGAGATGATAGCCGCGGAAAAGAATGATACAGTAGTAAACTCAATAATCGGCAGAGCGGGACTTTTGCCCACACTTGCCGTTATAGATTCAGGCGCCCGTCTGGCACTTGCCAATAAGGAATCTCTCGTTGTAGCGGGAGAGATCGTTATGGCGAGAGCCAAGGAAAAGGGTGTTGAGATACTTCCGGTCGATAGTGAGCATTCGGCTATATTCCAATGCTTAAAATCCGGAAGGCAACAGGAGATAAAGAGGATATTGCTTACGGCATCAGGCGGACCTTTCTTTGGCTATACGTCTGAGCAGCTTAAAAATATCACCCTTGAGGATGCCCTCGCGCATCCTACCTGGAAGATGGGCGCAAAGATAACCATTGACTCTGCAACCTTGATGAATAAGGGCTTTGAGGTCATAGAAGCGGCGCATCTTTTCGGCGTAGGAGCTGACAGGATACAGGTGGTGGTACATCGCGAAAGTATAATACACTCGATGGTCGAATATATTGATAATAGCGTTATCGCGCAGATGTCTGTTCCGGATATGCGCCTGTGCATTCAGTACGCCGTATCCTATCCTGAAAGAGAGATGGCAACTATTTCCGAGCTTGACTTGTTTAAGGTTGCAACTCTCAGCTTCAAAGAGCCTGATGCAAAGACCTTTGCTCTCCTTGCTTGCGCCATAGACTGCGCAAATAAGGGTGGAGCATTGCCTGCGGTGCTGAATGCCGCAAACGAGGTCGCGGTAGGTGCTTTCCTTGATAGAAGGATACAGTTCTACCGAATAACCGAAGCGGTTACGGAGACGGTGGAAAAAATGCAGTGCGCAAGAGATGCGCACGACCTTAGTTCTATACTTGAGCTTGACCTTGAAGCGCGCAGAATTACTGCAGACGTTCTTAAATTATGATTTTACCCGAAAGGAACGGTTTATAAATGAGTGGCGTTTTAACGGTTGCTTTTTACCTTTTGGTAATGGTATTCGTCTTTGGCATTTTGATATTTATCCACGAGCTCGGACACTTTCTTACGGCAAGAGCCTGCGGAGTGAGGATCAAGGAATTTGCTGTCGGTATGGGTCCTACGGTGTTCTCGTGGAATTCAAAGAAATACGACACTAAATACGGACTGCGAGCTCTCCCCATAGGCGGATTTGTAAGTATGGAAGGAGAGGACGAAGCATCTGATGACGAGAGTGCTTTCTGCAACAAAAAAGTATGGCAGAGAATGCTTATAACCATAGCGGGACCCGCTATGAACCTCATTCTCGGATTTATCCTGATGATGTCGCTCGTGCTTATCCAAGGACCTATAGGCTCTACTACGGTTGCCGAATTCAAAGAGGGCGCACTCTCAAACGCTCAGCTTGAGGTAGGAGACGTAATTGTAGAGGTTGACGGAACGAGGGTATATAGCGGTAATGAGGTCCTGTACGAGATAAGCAATAAGGGCTACGAGCCTATCGACATTCTTGTTAAGCGAAACGGAGAGAAGCTTTTGCTTTCTGACGTGGTCTTTCCCACAAGTGAAGAGGACGGTATAACTTTCGGAACGCTTGATTTCAAGGTCCTCGCCGAAGAAAGAAGCTTTGGCAATCTCATAAAGCAGTCCTTCACACGCTCGGTCTCTACCGTCAAAATGGTGATAGATTCGCTTGTCGGACTTGTCAGCGGCAGATTCGGTCTTGACGCTGTCTCAGGACCTATCGGCGTCGCCGAGGTAGTAGGGGAGGCGGCAAAGACCAACGTAGATACCTTCCTTTATATAGTCGCGATACTGACAATAAATCTCGGCGTATTCAATCTTATTCCTTTTCCCGCGCTTGACGGCGGTAGATTTTTATTCCTTATAATAGAGGGAATAAGAAGAAAGCCGATAAACAAGAACGTTGAAGCCTATATAAACTTCGGCGGAATAATAATACTATTCGCTTTTATGATATTCGTGTCCTTCAAGGACGTTATGAAGCTGATATTTAAATAAGAATGATATATAACGAAGTAAGAAGAAAAACAAAGAGAATAAATATAGGAAAGATAGCAATAGGTGATTCATCGCCTATTGCTATTCAATCAATGACTAATACCGATACTCACGATAAGCGCGCAACGCTTGAGCAGATACTTTCCTTGCAAAGAGAGGGATGCGATATTGTGAGAATAACCGTTCCCGATCTTGAGGCGGTCAGCACCATTCCTTTTCTTAAGGAGAACGGTGTAGATATCCCGGTTGTAGCGGATATCCATTTTGATCACAGGATAGCTGTCGCTTGCGCTGAGGCAGGAGTCGATAAGATACGTATAAACCCCGGTAACATCGGCTCGGATGACAGAGTGCTTGCGGTAGTACGTGCGTGTCGCGCTGCGGGAATTCCGATAAGAATAGGCGTAAATAGCGGCTCGCTTGAGAAAGAGATACTCGCAAAGCACGGATCTCCCACGCCCGAGGCACTTGCCGAGAGCGCGCTTTATCACGCCTCCCTCCTTGAAAAATACGATTTTGACGATATTGTAATATCTATAAAGGCATCAAATCCTTACAATATGATACTTGCTAACCGCATCCTAGCGGAGAGGTGTGATTATCCCTTGCACCTTGGAGTTACCGAGGCAGGCAGTAAGGAGATAGGCTCTATAAAAAGCGCTGTAGGCATAGGCGCTTTGCTCTGCGACGGAATCGGAGATACCGTAAGAGTGTCTCTTACCGACAGACCCGAGGAGGAGATAGCTGCGGCAAAGAGCATATTTAAGGCTATCGGCATCAGCGGTCAGTGCGGAATGGATATCGTAAGCTGTCCTACCTGTGGGAGAACTAAGATAGACCTTATATCTCTCGTGGCGCAGTTTGAAAAGCGCGCTAAAGAGGAGAAAATAACAGACAAGCCTCTGAAGGTAGCAATTATGGGATGCGTCGTAAACGGTCCCGGAGAGGCTCGCGAGGCGGACATAGGCATAGCAGGCGGAAAAGGCGAGGCTGTGCTTATCAAAAAGGGAGTTATAATTGAAAAAATTCCCGAGGGCGACGTAGTTGAGCGCCTTATCAGAGAAATAAAGAGTTTATAAAGAAAAGGGGGAAGAAAAATGGCAAAAACACTAAAAGAATATTTCAGTAAATATCTTCCCACGCCCGAACAGTCGATAATTCTTGAGAATGCTGTAGCAACGCGTTCCAAGATAGACAAAGAAAACCGAATAATAGAGGTTCACGCAGACCTTCAGTATATAGTTCCGAAGAAAAAGCTCTATGAGCTTGAGGGAGCTATATCAAACGCATATACGCTCAGCTTTTGCAAGATACTGCCGCACTACCCGAGCGTTCTTTTTGAATATTCTTATATTCCTGAAATACTTATCGAGGCAGAGCGCATCGGTGCTGTCGCAAAAGGCTTCTTTGAAAGCTATACTTACACACTGAGCGAAAACATCCTGAACATTAAAATTCCTTTTTCGGTAAGCGGAATAGGACTTCTTCAGAACGCCAACACACCGAATATTATTGAAAATATAATATTCAGCGAGTTCGGAATACGTATCAAGGCGGAGATAGAAAAGGACGAGGGCGCGGTCCTCGATGCCATGTCAGACGACTACAACCGCCGTCTTGAGCTTGCGGACAAGCAGCTGGCAGAGGCGGAGCAAAGATATCGAGAAGCGGCTCAAAGAGACCGTACCGACAACAAAGCTGACAATACTCCCGAGAACCCTTCGTTGCCTAGAATTTCCTCTGTTTTCGGAGACGGAAGCGTAGAGCAGGGCAATGACGGAACGCTCCGCATTGGCGCATCTGTATTTGATATTTCAGCGCCTCAGTTCGTGATAGGCGTTCCGTTTGCGATATCCCCAATGCCAATAGCAAGCATAAACAGACCGATAAGAAACGTTATTATTATCGGTGAGGTCTTTTCATATACGAGCGAGGCTAATCGTGCGGGCGATAAATTCAACGTTTCCTTTGGCGTTTTTGACGGTAACTCGTCTATATTCGTCAAGAGATATTCACTTGCTCCCGAGGATGAAAAGGAGCTTTCGGGCATTATAAAGCCGGGTATCGCGGTCGCTATCAAGGGATACACCAAGGGCGAGCGAAACGACGAGAGCGAGCTTTATATGAATTACAGCGACGTAGCGCTCATAAGCAAGAAGAAGCGCGAGGATAATGCGCCCAAGAAGCGCGTTGAGCTCCATCTGCACACAAATATGTCGGCTATGGACGCGCTGATTCCGCCTGACGTCGCGGTAAAGACCGCGCAGAGATGGGGACATCCCGCGGTAGCAATAACAGACCACGGTAACGTTCAAGGCTTTCCCGAGGCTATGAAGGCGGCTGACAAGTGCGATATGAAGGTCATTTACGGAATGGAAGCCTATTTCGTAAACGATACCGCAAGCGCGGTTTACGGCTCGTACGACGGCGATTTTTCAAATGAATTTATAGTATTTGATATAGAGACCACGGGACTTTCGGCGCAGACCTGCAAGATAATCGAGATCGGTGCTGTAAAAATACGCGAGGGCGAGGTGCTTGAAAAATACAACACCTTCGTAAACCCCGAGACCCCTATTCCCGAGGAAATAGTCAAGCTTACGTCGATAACTGATGAAATGGTTGCCGATGCCAGAACGATAGACGAGGTGCTTCCCGAATTTCTCGCTTTCGTCGGAGACAGACTGCTTATCGCTCACAACTCCGAGTTTGACGTAGGATTTATCCGCACTGCCGCAAAATTACTTGATATTCCTTTTACAAACGCTTCTCTCGATACCGTGGGACTTTCGAGATTTCTCAACAAGGAGCTTAAATCCCACAAGCTCGACGTTCTCGTAAAGCACTACAAGCTCGGTGAGTTCAATCATCACAGAGCCTGCGACGACGCCGAGATGCTTGCGAACATATTCTTCAAGATGAGAGAGCAGCTCACCTCTCTCGATATAAAGAATTTCACCGAGCTTAGCCACGAGTTCAGCGCAAATGCAAACCCACTTAATCTCAGACCCTATCATCAAATCATTCTTGCAAAGAATCAGACGGGACTTAAAAACCTATATAAGCTGATCTCTTCAAGCTACCTTAACTATTACCGCAGGCAGCCTCGTATTCCCAAAACAGAGCTTGTAAAGCACCGAGAGGGACTCATAATCGGCTCTGCGTGTGAGGCGGGAGAGCTTTTCAGAGCCGTGCTTGAGAACAAGCCTGAAAAGGAAATAGAGGAGATAGTATCCTTTTACGATTATCTTGAAATACAACCTATCTGCAACAACAGATTTCTTATCGCTGAGGGAACTGTAGCTGATGATGAAGGACTCAGAGAGCTTAACAGAAAGATAGTCGCTCTCGGAGAAAAGTACAATAAGCCTGTAGTAGCGACCTGCGACGCTCATTTCCTTAACAAAGAGGATGAGATCTGCCGTAAGATACTCCTTGCGGGAATGAAATTCAAGGATTATGACAGAGATATAAACCTTTATTTCAGGACTACCGAGGAGATGCTTGAGGAATTCTCCTATCTCGGAGAAGAAAAGGCTTATGAGGTTGTAGTTGAAAATACTAACCTCATAAACGATATGATTGAAAGCGTCCGCCCTATCCCCAAAGGCTCTTATACACCGCACATGGACGGAGCAGAGGAGGAGCTTCAGGAGAAATGCTGGACACGCGCTAAGGCGATGTACGGCGATCCGCTTCCCGATATAGTCAAGCAGCGTCTTGAAAAGGAGCTTACATCTATCATAAAGAACGGATTCGCCGTTCTTTATATGATCGCTCAGCGACTTGTGTGGTATAGCGAAAGCCAGGGATATCTCGTTGGCTCACGAGGATCGGTAGGCTCGTCATTCGTTGCTACGATGGCGGGAATTTCCGAGGTAAATCCGCTTCCCGCACACTATTACTGTCCTAAGTGTCAGTATTCCGAGTTCTTCACAGACGGAAGCGTGGGATCAGGCTTCGACCTTCCCGATAAGAACTGTCCGCACTGTAATACAAAGCTCAATGCCGACGGACATGATATTCCTTTTGAAACATTCCTTGGCTTCTACGGAGATAAATCCCCCGATATCGACCTTAACTTCTCGGGAGACGTTCAGGGCAAGGTGCATAAGTACACCGAGGAACTGTTTGGAGCGGAAAACGTCTTCAGAGCCGGAACGCTCGGCACGCTTGCAGACAAGACCGCTTTCGGCTTTGTATCTAAGTACTTTGAGGGCAAGGGCGTCAGTATCAGCAAGGCGGAAATGGAGCGCATCATAGGCACTTGCGTGGGCGTAAAGAGGACCACAGGTCAGCCCCCGGGCGGTATCATAGTCGTTCCGAGAGAATACGAGGTGTATGATTTTACACCCGTTCAGCATCCCGCGGATGACCCGAACTCAGACATAATTACCACTCACTTTGCGTTCTCGTATCTCCACGATACTATTTTGAAGCTCGACGAGCTTGGACACGATATTCCTACCAAGTATAAGTGGCTTGAGGAATTTTCAAATACGAGCGTAATGGATGTGCCTATGAATGACCGTGAGGTCTATGAGCTATTCCATTCAACAAAGCCTCTCGGTATCTCGTCCGAGGACATAGATGCGCCTATCGGTACCTTTGGTCTGCCCGAGTTCGGTACTCATTTTCTCCAGCAGGTGCTTGTTGACGCAAAGCCCAATAACTTTGCGGACCTCTTGCAGATATCGGGACTTACTCACGGAACGGGAGTTTGGCTCGGTAACGCCGACGAGCTTATCAAGAACGGAATATGCGATATTTCAAAGGTTATCGGATGTCGAGATAACATAATGAACGACCTTATCCGTTACGGTGTTGAGAATGCTCTCTCCTTTAAAATAATGGAGTCGGTACGTAAGGGCAAGGGTCTGACACCCGAATGGGAATCCGCTATGCGTGAGCATAACGTTCCCGAATGGTATATCGACTCTTGCAAAAAGATAAAGTACATGTTCCCGAAGGCACACGCCGCCGCTTACGTTATGTCGGCAATACGTCTTGGCTGGTATAAGGTACATATCCCGATCGCTTTCTATTGCGCTATGTTCACGGTGGCGCCCGGTGGATTTGACGCGGAGATAGTCGGCAGAGGAAGATCCAACGTAATGGCTACTATCAAGGATATTGAAAAGCGCGGTAAGGAAGCGTCTCCCAAGGAGATAGCCTCTATTCCCTCGCTTCAGCTTGCCAACGAGTGTATGGCGAGAGGTATCAAATTCCTGCCGATAGATATTGAAAAATCTCATTCCTATGCCTTCAAGCCCGAAAACGGCGCTATCCGTATGCCTTTCTCGGCTCTTGCGGGACTTGGCGAGAATGCCGCGGCGAATATCGTAAAGGCAAGGGAAGAGGAGAAATTCTTCTCGGTAGAGGATCTTCAGACACGCGCAAAGCTTACCAAGAGCGTTATCGAGGTGCTTCGCAAGAATCACGCGCTCGATAACCTCAGCGAGACTGACCAGCTCTCACTTTTCTAAAAATGCATAAGCTCCCTTTCTCAAAAAAGAGAAGGGGAGCTTTCTTTATCCGAAAATAACGTCAAGTATCATCATTATTGAAAATCCAAGTGCGAAAAATACCGCTCCCGATTCGCCGCGCCCGCTGACGAAAGGCATCAGCTCCTTGACCACGGCGTATATCATTGCGCCTGCCGCAAATCCGAGAAGAAAGGGAAGAATGGGTAAGATTACCGATACAGCAAGCAGAGTGAGAGCCGCTCCAATAGGCTCGACTATCCCCGAGGCTACTCCGTACCAGAACGCTTTGCCTTTTTTCATACCTTCCGCGCGAAGTGGCATTGATATTATCGCACCCTCCGGGAAGTTTTGTATAGCTATTCCGATCGAGAGCGCCAAAGCGCCCCCAAGTGCCTCTCCCGAGGGAGCTGCGATAAGTGCCGCATATACAACACCGACGGCCATACCCTCAGGAAGATTGTGTAGAGTAACAGAGGTAAAAAGCATACTGCTCTCACCAAAGCTCCGTTTTGCCTTTTTCAGAAGCTCACCCTCGTTTACTCTTGACAAAAGAGAGGACGTAAGAACAAGAAAAAGAATGCCGAACCATACACCGAGCGTTGCGGGAAGAAAGGCAAATCTACCTAAGGAGACAGAGCTTTCGTATTCCATTGCGGGTATAAGCAAGCTCCATACCGATGCCGCTACCATCACTCCCGCGGCTATTCCCGAAATAGCTCTTCTGAAACCGTCGTCAAGCTCACGCCGCATAAAGAAAACGCAGGCAGATCCAAGCATAGTACCGAAAAGCGGTATCAGACACCCTAAAATAATTTCAAAAAACATAGCTTACCTCACATAGCAAAAACCAAGATGTGCCTATTACTTATTTTATGTAAGAACCGGACTATTGTTCTGACTAAAAAAACATTATGAATTTTTAACAAAATTGTTAAACAAGAAAGCAAAGTGATTGACAAATTGCTATCTTTATGATAAAATGGTATTGCTATAACTTTATCAAAATTCAGATAGAGTTGTCAGGAGGTAATATGAGATCAAAAAAACTTACTTTGATTGTTTTGGCGTGCATCCTTGCCTTAAGCGCTCTTACAGGCTGCTCGTCATCCTTTGACGATACTCAGTACGCGGTAATATCCCAAAGCAACGTAAGCGCTGATGGATTTATCTACAGTGTTTACGAAAATAATACCGCAGTCATCACAGGTATAAACACAGCCGACACCGAAATGACCATTCCGGATACAGTCGGAAACTATAAGGTAGTCGAGATAGGCGCAGATGCCTTTTCGGGCAACGAGATCACAAAGCTCGTTACTATTGGCAGTAACGTAGAGAAGATCGGTGCGAATGCGTTTTCTGACTGTGCAGCGCTCGTTCGCGTTGATATGACCGAGAACGTAAAGAAGATCAGCTCGGGCGCTTTTTATAACTGCGAAAATCTTTGCGAGGTGAAGGGCGCGACGGGTGTCATAGTTATCGAGGAGGTAGCGTTCTACGCTTGCGCTTCGCTCGCTCGCTTTGACCTTCCCGAAACGCTTAAGACCATAGGCAACGAAGCCTTTGGCGCTTGTGAATCCTTGGTAGAGGTAAAGCTGCCTGAGAAGATCGAATCGGTAGGACTTGGCGCATTCTCCTATTGCTCCTCGCTCTCAAGACTTGATCTTGGCGGTCTTACCGAGGTTCCTGAAAAGGCATTTCTCAGATGCACCTCTCTCGGAAAGGTAGTTATCGGTGAAAACGTAACCTCAATAGGTGTTCAGGCATTCAGAGGCTGCGACGTTCTTAAATACGTTTACATAGACAAAAATGTAAAGACCGTCGGCGCATCGGCTCTCTCCACCTGTCCTCTTCTTGAGATAAGCTATTCGGGATCAGAGGCAAATTGGAAGAAGATAAACTTTGCCGAGGGCAACGAAGGTCTGGAGACCGTTAAGATAACCTATAAGCAGAAGCTTGATAAGGCTAAGTAAGGAGGGAAGCAATATGAAGAAAAATCCTGCTATTAAATTTATATCTCTCCTGCTCATCGCTATCTTCGTTCTCGGCACAGCCGTTTCCTGTACGGATAAAACAAAGAACGAGCCTTACGTAGTTCCCGAAAGAGTCAACTCCGACTCAACAATATACACATCCGGGTATTATGAGTATTATCTCTACGAGGATGGCACCGCCGTTATACTCACCTATAAGGGCGAGGAGCTTGACGTAAACGTTCCTAACGAATTTGACGGTCATAAGGTAGTCGAGATCGCTCCTGCGGCATTCCAATACAACAGAGTTATCCAGAACGTAACGCTCGGTGATGATCTTGAGGTCATCGGAGAGGGTGCGTTCTACAGCTGTCGAGCGCTCAAGAGCATAAAGATCGGCCCTAAGGTAAGAAGCATCGGCCCCGGTACATTTGACGATACCGCCTACAACGAAACTTTGACTGATGAGTTCGTAATAGTTGGCGACTCTCTGCTTCTCAAATATTGCGGAACAGATACGTCGGTAACTATCCCTGATAACGTAAAGCATATCGGCCCTGCATTCAATTCCAACGAAACTATCGTTGACGTTACTATGGGAGACAACGTGGTAACAGTAGGAAGCGGAGCGTTCGTCTTCAGCACGGTCAGACGCGTTACTATAGGAAATAACGTAGTTCTTATTGATACTTACGCATTCCAGGGCTGCGAGAAGCTCAGATACGTAAATATTCCCGACTCTGTAAAAAGAATTTCTTATTACGCTTTCTACGGCTGCACGAGCCTTAAGAATATCTCGCTCGGTAAGGGCGTGGAGACGATAGACGATTATGCCTTCTATCAGTGCTCTCAGATGAATTATATAAATCTCCCCAAAACGCTCAAGAAGATAGGAGACTTCGCATTCAAGGATTGCTATAAGCTCCTGTACGTATATTATGAGGGATCTGAGGCAGATTACGAGGCACTCGGAATAACGGGAACTAACCATATCATTTCGGACGCGAAAAAGTTTTACAACTACAATTACGAGGGATAAATAATGGAACCTAAACGCAAATTCGGCGGCGTTTTGCCGATAATTCTGTCAAGCGCGTTTATGGTGGCTATTTCGGTGCTGATGTTTATACTTTACAGCACTTCAAAATATCTGCCGTATCTTCTTGTCGCTTTGGCAGTAACTCTGTTCATCGGCGTAAATCTGCTCCTTTCATTACTTGGCATGCAGATACCGATGACAAAGCCTTGCAAAAAACCTTGCGAGCAGGTCTCGGAAGGTGAGGATAGCGAAAACGCTAAAAAAAGCAAAAAGAAGCTTAAAGGACTTCTCAGTACTCTTGCATATGCGCTTAAAATGGCGGCTTACGGCGTAGTATTCGCGTATAACAAGATATACAGAATACTTCAGCTCGTGCTTTTTGGCGGACTCTTTGTTTTTCTTGAAATATACTTTGGAATGATGCTCAAGAGAATAACCTCTGTTTACGTTATCTCTCTCTGGCAGCCTGTCTTATTCATAGTCTTGCTCGTCCTTGCCGTAATCCTTGACAAATGGTGTAAGCATTTTGAGGACGCGAGCGAGCGCAGCAGAGCATTGCTCGGTAATCTCAGAGTATTTTTCTATCTTACAAAGCTGATCCTCATTCTCGTTTCGGTATCAAGCGCTATAAAGCTCCTTAACTTCGGTGAGATACAGAAGTACATCGCGTATATAATCACGGCTATATATTACTACGCCTCCGCGATGATACTTGTTTCGGTTGCGGTCAACGTTATCCGCAGAGAGCTTTCCACACGTCCTAAGATAACTATTCCGTTGCCGTTCGCAAGCGGCGACACCAAGGAATTCGGAGTTATATCTTTCCTTGAAAAAAACACGGGTATCACGATGCGTGGACTATGGAGCATGCGCCTTATCAAGAACGTCGTACCTTATTCGGTTATAGTAGTAATTTTGCTGTTTTGGATATCTACGGGAATAGTTCAGGTAGAATCCTACCAGGAAGGCGCGGTATATCGCTTAGGCAAGCTTACAGATGATACGCTCGAGCCCGGAATTCATATGACGCTTCCGTATCCGATAGATAAAGTAGAGCTTTATGACACTGAAACTGTCAATAAGATGACTATAGGATACGCCGCAAAGGAAGATACAGACAATTTATGGACGGGTACACACGGAACTAACGAGCATAAGCTTTTGCTTGGTAACGGAAACGAGCTGGTCTCGCTTAACTTAAGACTTGAATACAGGATAAGCGATCTTCAAAAGTACCTTCGCACATCCTCGAATCCCGCTTCTATCCTTGAATCTCAGGCATATGCGCTTATAACCGACAGAATCATATCCACCAATCTTGAAACGCTTCTTTCGGTTGACAGAGATGCCTTTACCGAAAGCTATACAAACGAGCTTAAGGCGAGATTTGCTGAATACGACGTGGGACTTGAGATAGTCAGCGTGGTGCTTGAAAGCATTCACCCGCCGCTTGATATCGCTGCTATATACCAAAAGGTAATAAGCGCGGAAATAGAGGCAGAGGAAATGATAACCCGCGCACAGTCTAAGGCAAACGTAAAGATAACAGCAGCCGAGGCAGAGAAGGAAGCGAGCATAAACGCGGCTAACGCTGAGTATTATCGCAAGAAAGCAACCGCGGTTGCTGACGTAGCTGAATTCAATGCAAGCGTAGAGGCGGCAAACGGTAACCCCGATGCTTATCATTACTATAAGTATCTTAACGCTATGGCGCAGGCTTACGGAAAAGCAAAGCTTGTTATAGTCGGAGAGGGCGTTGACAGCTCCAAGATATTCTTTGGAAATCTTGGCAACGTCGTTTTAAATTAAGAGGACGAAAAAATGAAAAAAGAAAAAATAACCGATATAAATGAAAACACAACCGCTATAAAGGCAAAGAAAAAAGAGAAGAAGAGTGAGGGAAGCGTATCCTTTCTTATTCTCAAGATAGCTATTGCGCTTATAGTTGCTCTTGTCGTAGTGTATTTTGGATTTACCTGCGAGGTAAGAGAAAGTAACGCCGCTATTATTCTTCGCTTCGGCGCGCCCAGAGCGGAAATAACCGAGGCAGGACTTTACTTCAAGCTTCCTTGGCCGTTTGAGACTGTAGTTACTTACGATAACCGAGTTCAGTATCTCGAATCCAACAATCACGAAACTACCACTATGGATAAGAAGAATATTATCCTTCAGTCCTATGCGGTATGGCAGATCAAGGATCCTCTCGTTTATCACAATTCTGTAGGAAACACCGGAACGGTTGATTCTTATATTAAAGACCAGATCAAGAACGCTACTAATAGCGTAATGGGTACTTATAATCTTTCGGATCTTATATCGTCTGAAAACGAAGATCTTAAGACGGAAGAGATACAGCAGAAGATTTTTGAGCTTGTAAAGGCTACCTGCGAAGCAAATTACGGTATCTCTATAGTTGACGTAAGCATTCTTCGTATATCCTATCCCGACGCTAACCTTCAGGCTATTTTTGCTAATATCAGCGCAGAGCGTCAAGGCGTTATTGACAAGATAATCGCAGACGCCGAGGCTAAGGTAAGCGACATAACCTCGTCCGCAGACGCTGAGGCAGAGAAGATAAAGGGAGAGGGAATAACCAAGGCGGCTGAGATCAGAGCTCAGGCTGAAAAAGAGGTTGCGAACATATACGCTAACGCGCAGACAGCAAATATAGAGCTCTATAAGTTCTTGAAGGAGCTGGATACTATCGTTAACTCTGTAAACGACGGAACAGTTCTCGTTGTAGATTCGGAGTCTTATCCCTTTAATATTCTTCTTGAATACGGCTCGTCGGTAGATAATAGCTCTGACGATAAGGTCGTAGAGGATCTTACTTACATTCTCGCTACGTTGAGAGCTGAAGGAAAGAGCAAGGAGGCAGAGGATCTCGTTAACGCGATCAATGCACTTATCATTTCCTACAGTAAAGGAGAGTCCTGATGAAAAAGAAGAACGCAATATTTGAAGACGTACTATCCACGGTAACGAAATATTTTATAGTTCTCGTGGTGGTTGTAGTTCTTTTTATATGCTTCTCAGGTGTCCGCTTCGTAAAGAGCGGAGAGGTTGCTATAGTGCTCAGATTTGGAAAGCTCGTAGGAGACACGCGAGATGAGCAGATACACGAGCCGGGCATTCTCTTTGCTTTCCCGTATATAATAGACGAGGTGGTTACCGTCCCCACGGAGACGGTAATGGAAAGAACCGTTACAACACATTATACAGAGGGTAATATGACCACCCTTCGCAATAACGGCTACGTTATTACAGGAGACAGTAATATTGCCGTTATGAAGGTGTCTGTAAAATATACTATTTCCGACCCTGTGGCATATGCATTGAACGTAAACAGCATTGAAAGTATTATAGACGCATCGGTCAGCAACGCCATGCTTGAAAAGGCGGCTTGCACAAAATTTGACGATATTCTCACAACGGGAAAAGAGGAATATAGCACTTCTGTCAGAAGTATGGCTCAGAGCAATCTGAACAACTATAATGCAGGTATTACTCTTAACACGGTAGAGCTTACTGCCGTCGCCGCTCCCGAGGAAGTAAGAAGTATTTACGAGCAGGTAAATACCGCTTCTGTAGAGGCGGAAAAAATGCTTAAGGAAGCAAATCAGTACCGCGATAACCTGCTTATCAAGGCTCAGGCAGAGGCTAATTCTACAGTCTCTGCGGCAAGCAGCGCAAAATCTCAGGCGGTATCATCCGCAAACGCCGATCTTGCAAGCTTCTGGGGAATGCTCGAGGAATACGAGGCTAACCCCGAGGTAGTTACAACAAGAGTGTATAGCGAGAAGTTCTCGACTGCTATCTCAAAAATAGGTAAGATCTACGTCGTCAAGGATGGAGATAATACTATTATAATAAACTAAGGAGGCTGTATGGAAAACTTAGATAACATAGCAAAAAGCAGCCTCGAAGCTCTGTCAAAGGACAATCTTACTGTAAAGGGCAAAAAGAAGCTCAGACGAGAGATCATCAGCGGCGCAATAGCGCTTTCCTGCCTTGCTGTAGGTCTTATTTACAGTTGGGTATTTCCCGGCAAGACAGTCGTTCCCGCGCTTCTTTATACGGTTGGCTTTCTGATAGAGGGCATTCCTGTATTCTGGGCGGCTCTCAAAGGCATCTTCTCCAAGAACCTTTCAAACGCCATGGAAATGCTCGTGGCTATCGCTATATTCGCCTGCTATTTTTCAGGCGACCTCATTCTTGCGGTTCTTATACCGCTTATACTCAACATCGCGCATCTTCTTGAGGAAAGAAGCATTATGGGCGGACGAGACGTTATTGACGGTCTTCGCCGCATGCAGCAGAACACCGCTATTCTTTTAGACGGTGAGGAAGAGAAGGTGGTTGACGCGAGATCTCTTAAGATAGGTCAGAAAATACTTATCAAGCCCGGTGTGGGTATTCCGATCGACGGAATCGTACTCAGCGGAGAGACAAATATAGACCAGAAATCGCTTACCGGTGAGCCTCAGCCTGCGCATGTGCAGACGGGCGACAACGTGTATGCGGGAACAGTCAATATTGACGGTAGAATAGTCGTTGAAGTAAAAAAGGAATTCGTTGATACCTCCTTTTCAAACATTCTCGCACTTCTTGAAAAATCCGAAAGCATTTCTGTCCCTGAATCGCGTATCATCGACCGCTTTATGAAATACTACATACCTCTTATTCTTGCTATTGCCGCGGCTGTTGCTCTTATCACGTCTGATATCAACAAGGCTATAGCTATACTCGTGGTTTCTTGTCCTTGCGGACAGATGCTCGTAAGCTCCGCGCCTATGATAGCAGCTCTCTCGGCAGCAACCAAGAGAGGTATCCTCATAAAGAACTCTAAGTTTATCGAAGAGCTTACCGAGATAGATGCCGTAGTCTTTGATAAGACGGGTACAGTTACCGTCGGCGACCTATCCTTAACAGAAATATGCCCCGCAGAGAACGCAAGCGAGGATGAACTTCTTGTGGCGGCTGCTACAGTTGCGAGTGCTTCAACTCACCCCATTTCAAGAGCCTTGATGAACTCTGTTTCTGAGCTTGCATACGAAAAGGATTACTCAGTTAAGGAGCTTTCAGGCAAGGGAATGGAGGGTATCTCACCCGACAAAAAGCATACTATCCTCTTTGGCAATGCCGATTGGCTGCGCTCTCTCGGATTTGAGGTCGAAGAGCCTGAAGGACTTGCGGGCTCTGTAAGCTTTGTAGTATCCGACGGCAAGGTGCTTGGATGTCTTTCCTTTAACGATACCGTCAGAGAAGAAGCCAAGGCAGGCATCGACACACTTCGTACAATGGGAATCGAAAAAGCCGTTATGCTCACAGGAGACAGAAGAGAAGCCGCAGAGCGAATTTGTGCTCAGGTGGGAATAGATACCCTTGAGGCTCAGCTTCTCCCCGAGGATAAGCTTGCGTCCCTCAAGAAGCTAAAGGAAAATAATTACGTGCTTGCAGTAGGCGACGGTATTAACGATGCTCTCGCGCTCAAGGAAGCTCACGTTGGTATCGCAATGGGTGCGATGGGCTCGGATCTTGCAATAGAATCCGCGGATATCGCGCTTATGAATAACAACCTTATGAACATTCCTTTTGCAATTAAGCTTGCAAGAAAAACGAGGAATATCGTTTATCAAAACCTTGCACTTTCTATAGGTATCAGCGCCCTGATGATAGGACTTTCCGCGTTTGGCGTTATCAGCGCACTCGCAGGCTCTGTTCTCCACAACCTCGGAGCTTTCGTAGTCCTCATTAACAGCTCGCGAATTCTCAAAACAGAGTAAAGCACTTATAAACGTAAAAAAAGCCCCGACAAAGTCGGGGCTTTCAGTATTTTTATACAATTATCTGTTAAGGATAAGCTTTGTAAGCTCAACGGGAGAAACGATAACGCCGTCCTTGTAAACACGCATGTTACCCGAAGCGATCTCGTCGATGAGAATTACTTCGCCGTTGTTGTAGCCGAACTCAAACTTGATATCCCAAAGATCAAGACCGATGGACTTAAGATCGTCAGCAACAATCTTTGTGATCTTAAGAGTCTGTGCCTTCATGCTCTCAAAGAGCTCGGGGGACATAACGCCAAGAGCCGCAAGACCTTCGCTTGTTACGAGCGGATCGCCCTTTTCGTCATTCTTGAAGGTACACTCAACGTAGCCGCCCTCAAGAACGGTTCCGTCTGCGATATATTCACCGTATCTGCGGATGAAACTTCCTGTAGCAACTAAACGGCAGATTACTTCAAGACCATGTCCGAATACTTTTCCCGGAAGAACTTCCATGGTAGCCTCTTCAACGTTTGCGCTTACGTAGTGAGTCTTTACGCCAGCTTGCTTAAGAAGCTCAAAGTAGTAGATAGAGGTCTTGAGATTTTCCTTTCCTATACCGTCTATCTTGAGTCCTACTGTATTCTCGCCGGGATCAAAAACTCCGTCCTTACCCGTGCAATCATCCTTGAACTTCAAAAGAACGTTGCCGTTTTCGAGAGAATATACATCTTTTGTTTTACCTTCGTAGATCTTTTTCATAAAAATACTCCTACTTTATAAAAATTTAAGAACACAGTTATTTTAACATAAAAAATTGATTTTGTATATAATTTTCAAAAAAAAAATTCAAAAAACAGAAATTTTTTTACAGAGATCAATTTTTCTACTTTTGACTTGACATATTTTGTTTAATATGCTATATTTTTAAGTGTAAATAGCTTTATTCGGAGCAGAAAGAAGTGAGCGATATCAGAAATTTAAAAAGCAGAACGTGGGCTGAGGTTGACCTTGACTGCGTTGAATATAATTACAGGGCGCAAGCCGAAATGTATAAAGGAAAGGCAAGGATCTGTTGCGTTGTTAAGGCGAATGCCTACGGGCACGGAGCCGACGTGATTTCAAGAATACTTGAGGATCTGGGCGCTGACTTTTTTGCGGTCGCTGATATAGATGAAGCGATCCGTCTCAGAGATGCTGGGATAAAATCTTCTATACTGATCCTCGGCTACACGCCTCCCGAAAACGCTAAACTACTTGCGGAAAAAGAAATCTCTCAGTGCGTATATTCTTATGAATACGCTAAGCAGCTTGCACACGAGGCAACTCTCGCGGGCGTTCGTATTCGTGTGCATTTTAAGATAGATACGGGCATGGGAAGAATAGGATTTGTTTTCCGTCATTCCAAAGACGAATCGCTTTCCGAGCTTCTCAAGGCGTGCGCACTTGAGCCCTTTATTCATGAAGGAATATTCACTCATTTTCCCTCATCCGATCTCCTCGACAGCGGAGAAGAGTTCACAAAACAGCAATTTGACCGCTTCTGCGAGGTTGTTGAACAGCTTGAACAAAACCTATATACCTTTGAAATAAAGCATTGTTCAAATAGTGCGGCAGCTCTTTACGATCCGCAATATGCGCTTGACATGGTGCGCATCGGATTGCTTTTGTTTGGTGCGCTACCGTCGGCAGAACGAGCAAGTGAATTTACACCCAAGCAAACCATGACGCTTAAAACCGTCATATCAAACGTTAAAACAGTAAAGGCGGGTGATTCTATAGGCTATGGATGCGAGTATATCGCAAAGAGCGATATGAAGATAGCGACTGTATCTATAGGATATGCTGACGGTTTTCTGCGCACAAGCTATCCTAATGGCATTAAGCTTACGGTAGGCGGTAAGGAGTGTGCCTTGGTAGGAAGGGTTTGTATGGATCAGTCTATGATAGACGTAACAGACGTTGAGAACGTCGGTATCGGAGACGAGGTCATCGTATTTGGAAATGGTGGCTGTAACAGTCTGTTTGATTTTGCCCTGAAGAGCGGAACGGTTCCTCACGAGGCGCTTTGCCTTGTAGGAGCAAGAGTGCCAAGAGTATATGTACGGAGCAATAGCTGAATATTTGTGTAAAAGCACGAATAATAAGTCGCTTATTTTGTAAAAATTTTATCTTTAATAGGCGTTTTTTATGTTGACTTTTAATAGGCAGTATGGTATAATTATTTTGTTGGATTTATATCCTTTTTAAGACTTTTTGTAACCGGCGGATTTAGTGGAAAAAACCACAGTGGGAGCAAGAAGTAATATGCCGACCGCCTGGGCAGACCTGTCTTGCTAAAGAGGGATAGGACTGCCCATTTTTTTAAATTTTGGAGGGAAGTATGAAAAAAGTTGGAATCATTATGGGAAGCGATAGCGATCTCCCTGTAGTAAGCAAGGCTATCGACACGCTTAAGGAGTATGGCGTACCCTTCGAGGTGCATATCTACTCGGCTCACAGAACACCCGTAGAGGCAAAGGAGTTCTCATCATCTGCGCGTCAGAATGGCTTTGGCGCTATCATTGCGGCTGCGGGAATGGCAGCGCATCTTGCAGGTGCTATTGCGGCTAATACAACTCTGCCTGTTATCGGAATACCCGTACAATCTAAAAATTTAGGCGGCATGGACGCTCTTTTGTCAACGGTACAGATGCCCTCAGGTATCCCTGTAGCAACCGTTGCAATTGATGGCGCGACCAATGCCGCTTTATTAGCTATACAGATACTTGCGGTTGAGGACGCAGAGCTTGCAAAGAAGCTTGACGACGCGCGCAATGCAGGCGCTGAAAAGGTACTCAAGAAGAACGCGGACATCGCCGCTACCTATAATCTGTAATCGGAAATTTAGCAAACAAGTAACCACGGGAGGAAAGCTATGGGTGGATTTTTTGGAGTCGTAAGCTCACACGACGCCATCTCAGACGTATTCTTTGGAACCGATTATCACTCTCACCTTGGACCAAGGCGCGGAGGTATGGCGTCTTATGACGCCGAGATCGGATTTCAAAGAGACATTCACAATATTGAAAACTCACCTTTCAGAACTAAATTTGATCACATCTTTGAGGAGATGAAGGGTAATTCGGCGATAGGCTGTATAAGCGACAGTGATCCGCAGCCTCTGCTGATGCGCTCAAGCATGGGAGTATATGCTATAAGCTTTGTCGGACGTATAAACAACGCCGAGGAGCTTATTGAAAAATATCTTCTTGAAAACGGCGGACATTTCAACGCTATGACAGGCGGAAAGATAAACTCTGTTGAGCTTGTATCCGCGCTAATAAGCTATAAGGGCGACTTCTGTGAGGGTATCAAGTTCGCGCAGGAAAATATTGACGGTTCAATGTCTCTCCTTATTCTCAAGGAGGGAGGAAATCTAATAGCCGCAAGAGATAAAATGGGTAGGTTGCCTGTCATCGTCGGCAAGAGCAATTACGGACACAGCGTTTCCTTTGAGTCCTTCGCTTTTGAAAAGCTTGATTACAAAAAGGAATATGAGTTAGGCCCGGGAGAGATAGTAGAGCTTACGCCAAACGAAATAATTCAGCTCTCACCGCCCGGTGAAGAGATGAAGATATGCTCGTTCCTCTGGAGCTATTACGGATATTCAAACTCCACCTACGAGGGAGTTAATGTTGAGCTTATGAGGTATAAGAACGGCGAAATACTTGCTCAGAATGATAAAGCTTCGGGCGCGGCTCAGGATATCGACTATGTTTGCGGAGTTCCCGATTCAGGCACACCGCACGCTATCGGATATTCAAACGAGAGCAACGTGCATTTTGCCCGTCCGTTTATCAAATACACTCCCACCTGGCCCAGAAGCTTCACCTCTGCAAAGCAGAAGGACAGAAACAAGATAGCAAAGATGAAGCAGATACCCGTAAACGAGCTTATCAAGGGAAAGAAGCTCCTTTTCGTAGATGATTCTATCGTAAGAGGAACACAGCTTCGCGAAACGGTAGAATTCCTTTATGAGAACGGAGCGGAGTCGGTGCATATGCGCTCAGCTTGTCCGCCTATCATGTACGGCTGTAAGTATCTTAACTTCTCGCGCAACACCGACGACCTTGAGCTTATAGCAAGGCGCACCATTATGGAGCTTGAGGGAGCTGAGGGCTTTAATTACATTGACGAATACAGCGACGCTTCTACCGAAAGAGGACAAAAGCTTCGCAAGAGAATAGCAAAGAAATTCAAATTTGATTCACTTGAGTTCCAATCTCTTGAAGGAATCATCAAGGCAATAGGCATAGACCCTTGCAAGCTCTGTACTTATTGCTGGAACGGCAAGGGCTGATCAAAGTATCAAAAGTTTATTTAGGAAAGGAATATTGAAAATGTCAAACAGTTACAGTGAAAGCTACAAGGCGGCAGGCGTTGATATAACCGCAGGCTATGCGGCAGTTGAGCTTATGAAAAAGCATATAGCACGTACAAAGAACGAGGGTTGCCTTGACGATGTGGGCGGCTTTGGCGGTTGCTTTGGTCTTAACCTTGCGGGAATGGAAGAGCCCGTTCTTGTTTCGGGTACAGACGGAGTCGGAACTAAGCTTCGTTTCGCTATGCTTCTCGATAAGCACGACACCATCGGCATAGACGCAGTCGCTATGTGCGTCAACGATATCATCTGCTGTGGAGCAAGACCGCTCTTTTTCCTTGACTATATTGCTTGTGGAAAGAACTACCCCGAAAAGATAGCGGCTATCGTAGCAGGCGTTGCTGAGGGCTGCGTGCGTTCTGGCTCTGCGCTTATAGGCGGAGAGACTGCTGAGCATCCCGGCATGATGCCTGAGAACGATTACGATCTCGCCGGCTTCAGCGTAGGTATCGTAGATAAGAAAAAGATCATAGACAACTCCAAGATGGCAGAAGGAGACGTAGTGATCGCTCTCGCTTCGAGCGGAGTTCACTCCAACGGCTTCTCACTCGTTCGCAAGGTGTTTGACGTTGAGAACAATACACACCTCACCGATCCCTGCGAGGAGCTTGGCGGAAAGAGTATAGCAGAAACACTTCTCACACCCACAAGAATTTACGTAAAGCCTGTTCTCGCGCTTCTTGAGAAGGTCAACGTAAAGGGAATAAGCCATATCACAGGCGGCGGCTTCTATGAGAATATCCCGAGATCCATTCCAGACGGACTTACCGCTAAAATAACCAGATCGGCAGTAAAGGTGCTTCCTATCTTTGACATGATCGCAAAGGTGGGCAACATTCCCGAGAGAGATATGTTCAACACCTTTAATATGGGTGTTGGAATGAGTATAGTAGTTCCCGCGGACGAGGTAGATACAGCTCTCGCGATCCTCAGAGAAAACGGTGAGGACGCTTACGTTATCGGTGAGATAATCAAGGGCGATGACGGAGTGGTGTTCTGCTGATGAAAAATAATATTACTAAGATCGCGGTTTTAGTTTCGGGTGGCGGAACTAATCTTCAGGCGCTTATAGATGCTGAGAAGAGAGGAGAGCTTGGCAACGGAAAGATAACTCTTGTGCTTTCCTCAAAGCCAGACGTTTACGCCTTGCAAAGAGCCGCCGACAACGGTATAGCTTCTAAAGTGCTTTCAAGAAAGGATTTTGAGGATATATCGGCATACTCACGCGCTCTTGCCGATGCGCTTACCGAGGCAGAAGCAGATCTCGTGGTGCTTGCAGGATTTCTGACTATAATAGACGAGCAGGTCTATGAGAGATTTCCCAACAGGATCATCAACGTTCACCCCGCGCTTATCCCGTCCTTCTGCGGAAAGGGCTATTACGGACTTCGTGTTCACGAGGCGGCGCTCGAGAAGGGCGTTAAGGTCTCGGGCGCAACCGTACATATCGTAACACCTGAGTGCGATGCCGGACCTATAATATTGCAGAAGGCAGTCGAGGTAAAGCAGGACGACACCCCCGAAACGCTCCAGCGCAGAATAATGGAGCAAGCCGAGTGGAAGATACTTCCCGAGGCGGTAAAGCTCTTCTGCGATGGCAGAATAACAGTTGAAAACAATAAAGTCTATATTAAAGGAGAATAAAAAATGAAGGTAACATCTATCGCAAACGAGCTTAATTCTCTCGCTTATCATGGCAGAGGAATTATAATTGGTAAGAGCGCTGACTCTAAAAAGGCAGTTACCGCTTACTTCATCATGGGAAGAAGCGTAAACAGCCGCAACCGCGTTTTCATTGCTGAAGGCGACGCTATGCGCACAAAAGCTTACGACGAATCCAAGATGGTCGACCCTCACCTCATTATTTATTATCCCGTAAGAGTCCTCGGCAACAAAACTATCGTAACCAACGGCGATCAGACCGATACCATATACGACCTTATGGACAAGCAGATGACCTTTGAGCAGGCTCTTCGCACCAGAGAGTTTGAGGACGATAAGCCTAACTTCACCCCCAGAATTTCGGGAATCATCCGCCGTGAACGCGAGGGAATGAACTTTGCGCTTTCTATCCTCAAGAGCGCAGAGGGCGACGATAGCTCCTGCGAGAGATTTACCTACGCGTACTCTAATCCCGTAGCAGGCAGAGCTAAGTTTATACACACCTACAACGGCGACGGTAATCCGCTTCCGTCCTTTGAGGGCGAGCCTAAGACGCTCGAGCTTCCCGACGTGGATATCGATACGCTCACCGACCTTATCTGGACCAATCTCAACGAGGATAACAAGGTTTCTCTCTTCGTAAGATACATAGATATCGAAACAGGCGAATCCGAAACAAGAATCGTAAACAAAAATCTTTAATAGAGGTGCGAAATGAAAGAATTTGAACTTAAGTATGGCTGTAACCCCAATCAGAAGCCCGCTAAGATATATATGCAGGACGGCTCTGAGCTTCCTATCGAAATACTCTGCGGACGCCCCGGATATATCAACTTTCTTGACGCGTTTAACAGCTGGCAGCTCGTTAAAGAGCTCAAAGAGGCTCTCGGGCTTCCTGCCGTAACATCCTTTAAGCACGTCAGCCCCACCTCTGCGGCAGTAGGAATTCCGCTTTCAGATAAGCTTAAGAAGGCTTGCTTCGTTGACGATATTGAGGGTCTTGACGAGTCTCCCCTCGCTTGCGCTTATGCAAGAGCAAGAGGAACAGACAGAATGTGCTCTTTTGGCGACTGGGTAGCACTCTCTGACGTCTGCGACGTAACTACCGCGCTGATGATCAAGCGCGAGGTATCCGACGGTATCATTGCTCCCGGATACGAGCCTGAAGCTCTTGAGATACTCAAGACCAAGCGCAAGGGCAATTACAATATCGTAAAGATCGATCCTAACTACGTTCCCGCCTCTCAAGAATGTAAGCAGGTTTACGGCATTACATTCGAGCAGGGAAGAAACAATTTTGAAATAAACAAGGAGCTTCTCTCAAATCTCGTAACTGCTAACAAGGATATGCCCGAAAGTGCGGTCCGTGATCTTATAGTCGCTCTTATCACACTTAAATACACGCAGTCGAACTCTGTTTGCTACGCGGTTGACGGACAGGCTATCGGTGTTGGCGCAGGTCAGCAGTCGAGAGTTCATTGCACCAGACTTGCGGGCGGTAAGGCAGACACTTGGTTCCTTCGTCAGCACGATAAGGTCCTTAACCTTCCTTTCAAGGACACCCTTGGCAGACCTGACCGTGATAACGTTATCGACGGCTACATCAATCAGAACGAAGAGGACGTTTGCGCAGATGGTAATTGGCAGAAGTACTTCACAGAGCAACCCGAGCACTTCACAATGGAAGAGCAGAGAGCATATCTCGACACTATTGACGGCGTAGCTCTTGGCTCTGACGCCTTCTTCCCGTTCAGCGACAATATTGAGCGTGCGAAGAAATCGGGCGTTAAGTATATTGCTGAGCCCGGCGGATCTATCCGTGATGATCTTGTTATCGAGTGCTGCGACAGATACGGCATGGTAATGGCGTTCACCGGAATGAGACTCTTCCACCATTGATTTTTTGGAGTATTTGACTATGAAGATTTTAGTTGTTGGCGGTGGCGGAAGAGAACACGCCATCATAAAAAAGATCAAGGAGAACCCTACAGTCGAGAAGATATACGCGCTCCCCGGAAACGGCGGCATCGCCGAGGACGCGGAATGTGTTGCTATAGGCGCTAAGGAAATAGACAAAATAGTTGACTTTGCCGTTTCCAATAATATCGACTACGCTATCGTAGCTCCCGACGATCCGCTCGTGCTTGGAGCTGTTGATAAGTTAAGCGAGGCAGGTATAGCTTGCTTCGGTCCTCGCGCAAACGCGGCTATTATTGAGGGAAGTAAGATATTCTCCAAGAATCTTATGAAGAAATACGGTATTCTTACCGCTGAATATGAGGTATTCGAGTCTCCCGAGGAGGCAGAAAAGTATCTTATGACCGCACCGCTTCCGACAGTTATAAAGGCTGACGGTCTTGCGCTCGGTAAAGGTGTTATAATAGCAAACACCCGCGAAGAAGCAAAAGATGCGGTTGTTTCTATGATGCAGGATAAGGTGTTTGGCAAGAGCGGTGACCATATCGTTATCGAAGAATTCCTCGAAGGTCCGGAAGTTTCCGTTCTGGCATTTACAGACGGCCACTGTGTTCGCCCTATGATTTCTTCCAAAGACCACAAACGTGCCTTTGACAATGATGAAGGTCTGAACACAG
>CALCTA010000088.1 GCA_937893945.1 uncultured Clostridia bacterium
CTTCATTAAAGTTCTTTGGCGCCACCCTTTCTTTCAAGAAAGGTGGCAAAAACCCTGTATAAATCTAACTTCTCACTCAACCGAGCAATAGACGATCGCCTCGGGTACGCTTCGGAACGGAGAGGTGTCAAGACCTTTGATCTTGCTATTGTAAAGATCAAATCGGTATGTGGAGCAAAGCGCGATATCGGGGATAAGAGCATTCCATCTCTCAAGATACTCGCCCCACCATTCGTTGTATTCTTCGGGTGAGCTTGAATCAGCTATCATTGCCCTTGAAAGATAATCAATTCCGAGCTTTCCGCCCGATAGCTCCAAAGCTTCGCTGAGCGTAAGACCGCCCTCACCGTAAGGGAAGAGACTGTCGTAAGGGTCGTAGCTTCCTCCGCAAGCCTCGTATATCGCAAAATTCCAGCTCTCCTCTGCCGAATACATACCGTAGGCAGAGCTACTGTGGAGAGCAGATCTGTCGGCGAGTGTCAGGTCTATGGCGATTCCGAGCGAGGACGCAAGCTTTTCTTCGATAAGCTTCTGAGACACGAGCGAGGTAAATCTGTCGTTATTAAACCCAAGCCAGCTTATAGCGCAGGGAATATAGAATTCCTCTCCTACAAGCTCGGTCTTATATTCGGTCTCCCCATCGCCAAAAATAACGCTATATGAGAGATTTGCGCCGCCGTATGCCTCTGCTTCCTTTGCGGTGAGCTTTTTGTAGCGCACGCCGCCGGATTTTTCATTATAGCTGCTTCCGTCGGCATTATATATCCAGCCGTCCTCAACGAGCGCCTTTTTCGCGTTTTCAAGCGAATAGAGATATTCGGTCAGCTCGATCTCACTGCCCCTCTGCTTCCACATATCAAGCTCGTCAGAGTAGGGAGCGTAAAGAGCGGCGCCGTATCCGCCTGAGAGCTCCTTGCTGATCTGCTCGCTATCGAGCGCGTAGGCAAGCGCCTTTCGTACGGATAAAAATGAGGTAGGTCCGAAATCGCAGTTGAGCGAGAGCTTTTTGCAGCTCGCGTCAAGATAATAGGTAGCGGCGAGCGATCCGCCCGAACGTCTTACGGTGTCAAGTGCCGCCTCAGCTCCGCTGTTGCCGGTGATACCCGAAATGATATCGACCACACCGCGAGAGAGCGCGTCAAGCCGCGTTTCCTCGGCGAGCTTTGTGTAAACCAAGGTCTCTATAGAAGGCTTGACGCCCTCGTAGTTACCTTTGTAGTTGGGATTTAGAGTTAGCGTGCATTCACTTCTTTCGGGGCTCCATTCCGAAATAGTGTAGGGACCTGAAAAGGCGTAGTCGGTGATATTGCGACGCGCGTTGCCAATATGTGATGCCTTGATATAAACGCCGTTTTTGCGCTCGTACCACGGGCCTTCAAGATAAACGCCATTGCTGCTGTTCTTTACCTTTACGTCAGTGCCGAGAATATGCTCGATGACGTAGGGAGAGAGACAGGCGTTTACGTAGGCATAATAGGGCGAATATTTGTCAGCGGATACCGTCAAGGAGAAGGAGTAGTCGCCAAGGAGATGGATCCCGCTAAATGTCTTGGATGCGGTAACCTTTGTCTCTTTGCCTTGATCGTCGGTAAAGAGAGCGGTCTTGCCCTCGTTCGTGCCGTTGTAAGCGGCAAATTCCTCGTATCCGACAAATGCATAGCCCGCATTGCTTACCTCACCTGCGGCAGAAGCGACGGGAGAGGAGAAGGCGAGAAGATAAGCGAGATAATTTTCAGCCTTTACGGGAGTGCCGTCGCTGAAAAGAAGATCCTCGTTAAGCTCGATAGTGATGACCGTATTTCCGTCGATCTGTTCCTCAGTGTGAGACTTGATCACGGTCTGATCCCAAACGTAAGAGCCACCCGAGGTCATCGCGAGAGTGGAGTAGCCGTTGATAAGGGAATAGATATCACCGTCGGCAAAGAGCTCAGGGGCACTTTCAAGCGCGGGGAGACGGAAATTGCCTGAAAGAGAAAGCAGGCTTCCGATAACTACCTTGTTCTCAGGCGGCTCTTTTTCCTCGGGGAGAGTGTGCGAGGTATCTCTTTCCGTAGCGGCAGGGCGCTTTTGGGTGCTTTTTGGAGAGGATGCCTCAGAACAGCCGAAAAGGGCAGAAAGGATCATTATTAAAATCAATGAGAGCGCCAAAAATCTGGCTTTTAGCATATAAACCTCCGAAAGAGCGGGGAATAGATAAAGTATATAATATATTCTAACAGAAAAAATCGGTTTTGTCAATTGTGAGTTTAGAGAAGGGGAGAAAAGGTGAATAACAGGCGAAAAAACGACAAAAAAGAAAAAATAAAAAATTTTTAATTTTTTTTAAAAAAGGTATTGCATTTTTCAAAAAAGTGTGATATAATAACAAAGCTGTCAAAGACGGCCCGTTGGTCAAGCGGCTAAGACGCTAGCCTCTCACGCTGGAAACATGGGTTCGATTCCCGTACGGGTCACCAAAAAAGAAAGAGTAGCACTTTGTGCTACTCTTTCTTTTTTGGTGATGCGCTCCGCGCACGAACCCCCGAACGAAGTGAGGTCAGACGTTTTGCGATTTTGCTAAGCAAAATGACGGCTTTAGCCGTCAAGCAAAACTCTGCGTTTCGCTTTAGCGAAACAGCGATTCCCGTACGGAAAAGCAAACGCATGGGTTCGCATTTTGCGAGCAAGGCGATG
>CALCTA010000089.1 GCA_937893945.1 uncultured Clostridia bacterium
CGCAGCGGCCGATTTGAGCTTAACCACAGTCTGCGCGGCGGCGTGCGCGTTGCCGCTACGGCTGATTCGTGCGCTTTTTCCTATTTATATGCCCTAAAATATACCTGAAACCACAATATTTTTCCAAAATTCATATTATATTGACAAACGCCCGCGTTTGTTATAAAATATAGAGAAACACAAAAAATAAAATCACTCTACATAAAGGGGAATAAAACCATGTGCAACTGCAATTGTGCAAAAAGCGACCTTTCGCTGCTCAAGGACGTTCTTGACGAGTACGCCTCGGTCAAGGGCAGTCTTATCACCATTCTGCAAAAGGCGCAGGATATCTACGGATATCTGCCCACAGACGTTATATATCATATAGCAAGCAAGGTCGGTACTACTCCTGCCGAGGTAATGGGCGTTGCCACGTTCTACACCCAGTTCAGACTTAAACCCGTCGGAAAATACCTCATCATGCTCTGTCAGGGTACTGCCTGCCACGTTAACGGCTCGGAAAAGATAGAGACCGCTATCTGCGAGCATCTCGGTATCAAGGACGGCGAGACCACCGACGACGGACTCTTTACCCTCAAGGACGTTGCGTGCCTTGGATGCTGCAGTCTTTCGCCCGTTATGATGATAAACGGTGAGACGTACGGAAGCCTCACCCCCGAAAAAGCAATTTCCGTCCTGCAAAAACTCAAAGAGGAGGCAACAAAATGAGAATAACTGTTGGTGAGGGCAGCTGCGGTATCGCCGCAGGTGCGCATAAGGTATTTGAGGCTCTCGTAGCCGAGGGTGCTACCCCCTCTATCACGGGCTGTATCGGTATGTGCTTCCTTGAGCCGATAGTTGATATCTACGAGGACAAAACGCTCCTGCGCCGCCTTGTAAAGGTAAAGGCAGAGGACGCAAAGGCTATTGCGGATGCCGTTAAATGCGGCGACCTTTCAACCCTTGACTACATAACCATTACCGCCGAGGACGCTTCCTTCCTTGAAAAGCAGACTCGTATCGCGCTTCGCAACTGCGGCGTTATCGACCCCACGAGCCTTGACGATTACAAGAGCCGCGACGGTTACGCCGCGCTTAAAAAGGTACTTTCAATGACTCCCGAAGCCGTCATTGAGGAAATAAAGATATCGGGACTTGCGGGCAGAGGCGGAGCAGGCTTCCCCACTTGGGTCAAGTGGAACGCCGCGCGTCAGTCGGTTTCCGATACGAAATACCTCATCTGTAACGCTGACGAGGGCGACCCCGGCGCGTTTATGGACAGAGCCGTTATCGAGAGCGACCCCCACAATCTCATTGAGGGTATGCTCATCGGTGCGTACGCCATCGGCGCAAAGGAAGCGGTAGTTTACGTCCGCGCCGAGTACCCCCTTGCCATCGTGCGCCTTACCGACGCTATCAAAGAGGCGAAAAAGGCGGGCTACCTCGGTCAGAACATCCTCGGAAGCTCCTTTAGCTGTGAGATGCGCATAAAGGCGGGCGCGGGCGCGTTCGTTTGCGGTGAGGAGACCGCACTTATCGAGTCTCTTGAGGGCAAGCGCGGTATGCCGCGACTCAAGCCCCCCTTCCCCGCACAAAAGGGCTACAACGACGAGCCTTCCAACATAAACAACGTAGAGACCTTTGCTAACGTCGCATGGATAATCAACAACGGCGGCGCGGCGTTCTCCGCTATGGGAACAGAGGGAAGCAAGGGTACGAAGGTATTTGCCCTTACGGGTAAGATAAAGCGCGGCGGACTTGTGGAAGTTCCCATGGGAATGACCATCCGCGACGTTATCTACGATATCGGCGGCGGTATTCCCAACGGCAAGAAGTTCAAGGCTGCTCAGACCGGCGGTCCTTCCGGCGGCTGCATCCCCGCTTCCGAGCTGGATATCGAGATCGACTATGACAACCTGGTTGCCATCGGCTCCATGATGGGCTCCGGCGGCATGATCGTCATGGACGAAGACAACTGTATGGTTGACATCGCGAAGTTCTTCCTCGAATTCACCGTTGACGAATCCTGCGGTAAGTGCGCACCGTGCCGTATCGGTACCGTTCGCCTCCTCGAAATCCTCAACAAGATCACCGACGGCAACGGCGAAATGGAAGACCTTGACAAGCTCGAAGAACTCGCAAACTACATCAAGTCCGCTTCTCTCTGCGGTCTTGGTCAGACAGCTCCCAACCCCGTTCTTTCCACACTCCGTTACTTCAGAGACGAGTACATTGCACACATCGTTGACAAGAAATGTCCTGCAGGCGTATGTAAGGATCTCCTCAGCTTTGAGATCGTTGCTGACAAGTGTAAGGGTTGTACAGCTTGTGCAAGAGTTTGTCCTGCAGGTGCTATCAGCGGTGCTGTTAAGACACCACATGTTATTGACAAGGATAAGTGTCTCAAGTGTGGCGCTTGTATCGAAAAATGTAAATTCGGCGCAATAATCAAGAAATAGTGGAGGAAACCGTAGATGGAAAATATTAATTTAAAAATTAACGGTGTAGACGTTTCTGCACCGGCAGGTTCAACAATACTTGAAGCTGCTCGTATCGCAAATATCGACATTCCTACTCTCTGCTTTTTAAAGGATATAAATGAAATAGGTGCCTGTCGTGTGTGCGTAGTTGAAGTAAAGGGCGCAAGAAGCCTTGTTGCTTCATGTGTATATCCTGTAAATGAGGGTATGGAAGTATTCACAAACAGCCCTAAGGTTCTTGAATCAAGAAAGAAAACAGTACAGCTCCTTCTTTCAGCACATGACAGAAAATGTTTGTCATGCGTAAG
>CALCTA010000090.1 GCA_937893945.1 uncultured Clostridia bacterium
CTCTTAATATACTCAAAAACACTTACCTTGAATTCCTCATCAACCTCTGTCCAATGCTGATTGAGCATTGACTTGAAGCCCTCGCTCTCGTCATATCCCAAAAATTCGCCCACGTTCTCTGCCGTAGCCGTCCTTGAAAGCTCCTCGTCGCAAAGATAGATCTTGTTACCAAGGCGAATGGGATAGTTTATAAGATGCTGTACTTGATTTGTTTTCTCTGTCTCGCTCGGCTTGTTATCATCTGTAGGCGCTTCGGTAGGAGTTTTATCTTCTGTATGCTGATCTTCTTTTACGGGTGGCTGCTCGGTGTCGGCAGGAAAATGATCGCAGCTGCTAAAAGAAAGCACACTTAAAACAGCAAGCACGAGGCTCAAAGCCACCAAAAAGCTTTTTAGCTTGATCTTCATAATCTTTCTCCTTTCGTTTCATTGAAAAATTGTTTTAATTTACTTCATTCCCATCAAGGAACGGAGTTCTTCGTTTTGCTCTTCTGTCAATATATACCCCCCTGCACCGAAGGTTAGTGTGCCGGTTCCTGCTATATATTCGTATTCTAAATACGTTTTATCCTCCAAGGTTACTCGAATATATCGGCGCTTATTGGTTGGTTTCCCGCTATTGAAAATATAGTCATTAATATACTCTGAGCTATACTTCTCGTTTGCGGTCAACTCCTTCAGGAATTCTATGAAGCCCTCGACGTTGTCAGAAGCAACAAATTTTATATAATCCACATCGGTCATAAGCGAGGGATCAAGAAGTCCGTCATCAACGCCGACTTCAACAGCCCTTTCTAAAAGTACCGCTGGGTATTCTTCATTGCCTTCATCCAAGTTATATCTAAAGAATACGTACACATAAAATTTGTTATTGTATGGAACTATGATCCTTTGCTTTTTGTTATCATCAGATAGATACTCAAAAGCATACAGATCAGGCACCAATTCTTCACCCGAAGGAACAACTCCCAAAAAATCGCCCACGTTTTTTTCTGTTGCTATTTTTGATAGTTCAGTATCAGGATAATAGGCTTTTCCATCAAAATTAATTCCCTTTAAATCTAACTCTATTGATGGAACAGACGGCTCAGTTGCTGTAGGCTTATCTGTTACTATAGGCAAAGTAGCGTTGTTATCGGTAGGCTGATCCGTGCTTATGGGCAGATCATCGGGCGGCGCTTTAAAAAGCTGCTCTGAGATGAGGAAAACGCTTGTAACGGTCAGGACGAGGCTTGCGGCGATCGCAGACCATTTTAGTATCACGGGCGCTAACTTGCGCTTCGTCTTTCTGCTCAGCTCTTCCTTTCTCTTAAGATGCTCTGCCAGCAGGTCGCTGTCAAGACAGCTGATGGCATCCATCAAAAGCTCGTTATTCATATATAAATATCATTCCTTTCCAAATATACTTTGAGATCCTTTCTTATTCTCTCAAGTTCTCTGTAGATCGTGGCTACCGAAACTGAAAGCTCGGTTGCAATTTTCTCGACAGGCTCGGCAAAGTAGAAGCGCTCAATAAAAATATACCTTCTGCGCTCGGGCAATTCCCTCAAAAATGCGTTAATTACCTTTCCTATCTCTGCAGCATCGCGCTCGTTCACGGGAGAAGCCTCGTTTTGCAAGCTATCGCGGAGCTCATCCATTGAGACCGTAAGCTCGGACGGAACTCGCCTTTGGCTCGTTTTTTGCTTGTACTTATTGATAGCCACGCGGCGCATGATCTCTGTCAGATATGCAGGCAAGACGCGAGGTCTTGTCGGTGGGATAGAGCTCCATACTCTTACGTAGGTATCGTTTTTGCACTCCTCGCAATCCATTCTGTCAGAAAGAAGGTTATAGGCAATTCTGAACAGCATTCTGCCGTATTTTTTATCGGTCTCTTCTATCGCGCTTTCGTCGCGCTGCCAATACAGATCGATTATCTGCTTATCTGTCAAAAAAGCATCTTTATCATAAGATCGACTCATATTGCCTCCTTTCCTCAAGCCTTGAAAACGTCTTCATAAAGGTATGACAAGATTTTTTTGAAATTTTCTCACTTTTCAGAAATTTTTTAATAAGCGAGTATATCTGATTTTATTATATCGATAAACCCCAAAATTGTCAATCATAAGTAAAAGCCCCGACACCGTCGGGGCTTGTGTGCTTATACTTCTTTAAAAAACTCGACCTGCTCGCCGTCGTTGCCGATGACGAATGCCATTCTTATCGTAATATCCTCAGGGTCCGCCTTGATAGGAATAGTCTTAGGCGCAGTCTTAGGGAGAAATCCCGCCGCGAGCGCGCACTCGTAAGCCGCATCTACGTCATCTACACAGAACGCAAAGTGCTGCCACTTGCCGTTTACGCTATAATCGTCAGAGCCGTTTGCGAACATCTCGATCCTTCCGCCGTCGCCAACATCAAGCATTACAACAAGTCCGTCGCCCTCGCCCCAGCGCACTGCCTCGCGCATACCGAGCGCCTTATACATCTGAAGGCTCTTTTCTATATCCTTACACTTGAGGGCTATATGGTGAAAGCCCATACCCTTTACTATCTCATTTGCCATATCAGATACCGTTCCATTCGTCAACCCAGTTAACTCTGAGGTTGTTGTCGGGGAGAATGTCTATCTTGAGGATACTGTATCCCGAGGTCTTGAGATCGTTCGGATGCCAGTGGTCGAGCATCAGGTAGAAGTCGCCGTTTACCTCAAATATGTACGCGCTCTGACCGTCGAAGGTGGTCTCCATCTTCTCGCCGCGGCAGGGGTTGTCGATAAGCTTCCACTTGCCAAGGAAATGCTCGCATCTTGCAAAGAGCGCCTGGTTGGGATCCCAACCCGTGCAGCCCGAGGAGATCATATAGTACATACCCTCGTGCCAGAAGAATGCGGGGGCTTCTCTTTCCTGATCGATAAGAATAGAAACGTAAAAGCCGTCAACGTCGGTGTAATCGTCGTTAAGGCGAGAGAGGTTCATCGTCTTGTTCCAATCCTTAGAGTGCGCAAGGTACGCAACACCGTCTCTGTCCTTGTAGATAGTCATATCGCGAGAATCCTGCTTGTTGGGCTGCTTCGCAAAGAGAAGCTTGAAAGGACCTACGGGCGTATCGGATACCGCTACAGCGATACCGCCGTAAACGTAATCCGCGCTGTCAGCATGCGCCCAGAGAACGAAATTCTTGTTCTTCTCGTTGTATATTACCTTCGGGCGCTCAAGCACCTTCTTGTAGTAAAGCGGACTTTCGGGATCATTCTTGTCGCTCTCAAGCGCAAGTCCCTCGTACTTCCAATCGCGAAGATTTTTTGAGGAATAGCAGGACACGCCGATAACGTCAACTCTCGTCGTTCCGGGGCAGTTATCCGCGCCCTTGTGCTCGCCGTACCAATAATAAGTACCCTCGTGCTCTATGATACAGCCGCCGTGAGCCTGAATGTCGTTGCCGTCAATATCCTTCCATATAGTTCCGTTTTTCATTTCGTTCTCCTTACAGTTCGTTAAACATATTATTTTTCAGCTTTTATTCGTTATAATCGTAGATCTTGCAGGCGTACGTCAAGGAAGGAGCTTTATCTCCCTCGATAAACACGAGATAGAACTCGTCTCCGTGGCTCGTGTAGGAATATGTAAGGTCGTCCACCTCGACTTCTCCCGAGTCGCGAAACTCAAAGACACTGACAAAACGCGAGTGTCTGCCCGTGTACTTTATCTTCTCGGTCATATAGACGACCTTGTCGGTCTTGACCGTGAACATCCCCTTTTTTATCTTTCTCACGCTCGCGTGAGAAAGGAAATACATTAAGAAGAACACACCCGGAAGAATAGCTATACCTAAAACGCTGATGAACGAGAGAAATATTTCAAGAGCTCCTCTTTGCTCGGTGATGTCATTTATTAAAAAATCCACGAGCATAGCCAGTACCGGCAGCACTAAAACCGTCGAAGCCACTCCGAAGTAAAGAAGAAGCTTTTTATTTCCGCCCGAGAGTGTCAGAAGCTCTTCCTTGACGCTTTCTCTCGTTATAACAGTCTGAGTGAGCTTTGCCATTATTCTGCCACCTGAGCTTTTTTCTTTTTGTTCTTCTTGAGGATCACCAATACGACAACTATCGCAACTATGACAAAGGTGGGATACAGAGCGAACATAGCGATTATTACTACAAATGCCATAACGTTATCAAGGGTTGTGGGAGCTTGATAAACATCGACCTCTATCGTTGCGTATTTAGAATCAGCCATTGCGGCGTCTATACGGTTTATCTTCTTGGTTATCTCGGAAATCTGGTCAGCGATGTCCATTCTGTCCTTTGCGCTAAGGCTGCTGTCGTCAAGCATGCCCGCAAGAAGCGCCGCCTTTGTCTCAAGCGCCTTTTTCTCTACTGCCGCGTCGACTCCGTTTGTCGATGCATCGGTAGCATCGTCTCTCAAATATTCGACGTTGCTGTTGTCCTCTATATAGTCGATAAAGGCGTCCGCGTTTTTCTGAGGAATGCGGTAAACAGCCGAGAAACGAGTACATTCACCGCTACTGTAAGAGGCATCTCTATCCTCGGAATATCCGTCAAGAGCCTCGCATTTTGCATCGAGAGAATTTCTAAAGCCTTCAACAGATTCTACCTCTGTCTCTATATCAAAGGAATGAAGCAGAACGGGTATCTGGTCGCCTGCGGATTCTTCGCGCTCATAGTCCGAGTCTGCCGAGCATGCTGCAAGCGACAGGCAAACGATAGCCGCGATAATTGCGAGTAAAATTCTGATGTACTTTTTCATAAAATTATCCTCCTTTATGGGTGTATCCATAATATATGTCGTAAATTTTCCAAAAAGGTTACCGTCTTTTTCAAAATTCCGTCAACTTTCCTTCCCTCTTTATGCTTATTATAGCATAAAGATGCGGTATTGTCAAGAAAAGCCTCAGGAAAGCGGCTCGCCCACGGAAATCTCAAGCATTGCGAGAAAATCGGCTATCGCCCTGTCATACTGCTCGGGATATACGATGCGCAGCATCGAATGTCTTCCATCCTCAAACCACACGAGCTTCTTATTCTCAGAGGGGCATTTGCCGAATATCTCCTTGGTGCGCGCTGGCAGAGAGTATATGTCTCCCGTACCGTGAAGCATAAGCAGGGGCTTTTCGTACTTATCTATTACGTCAATAGGTCCTATCTTCAAGCTGTGCCCTGTCTTGCTCTTCATAACCGACTCTATCATTCCCATTATGAAGGTAGGCTTCTTAAGCGCCTTCATGTGCAGATAGTAGCTCTCGTAGAAGTTGCAGTACATTCCGTCAGCAACGAGTGCGGTAAGACAGTCAGGCGCATCCTCTGCGAGCATAGTGTAAAGTCCGCACGCCGAGCCTATGCAGATGCCGTGAAGAACTACCGACTTGACGCCGAAATCCTCTGTGAGAAGCTTTACCCACCTAAGAGTATCGCGGCTCTCCGCAAATCCTGTGGTTATGTACTTTCCGCCGCTCTTTCCGTGAGCGCGCTGGTCTATGCAAAGCACGTTGTATCCGCTATCCGCATAGGGCTTTGCGTAAAAGTAGCTGTAGATAAGATTATCGGTGCGCCCCGGGATAAGTATGACCGCGCGGTCGTGTCCGAAGTCATAATACTCGCCGTAAAGATCAAGTCCGTCCTCCGAGACTGTCTTGACCTCGGTCATACAGTCTGCATGCTCCTTTGCCCACGCGACACCCTGCTCATGCATTCTGCAAGACTCATCGTCGGGGTGATGCCACTCTCTGTCCCAGCACTTTTCATTCTTTCGTACCATCGTGCTAAGATACACTATATAAGCCGTAAGCTTCAAGAGAGGATACAGAAGTATAAGATTTACGCCCACGAAGACAACAAGCACGATAAGTGCTATATCAAGCGGCTGATTGTTAAAAATATTCAAAAAGGCAACTGAAGTCATCAATGCTGCTTTCTCCTTTTAGTTTGTTTGCGATGCTCAAGCTCATCTCGAAGCTCAAGGCATTTTTTATAAACGATATCGTTAAGAGCCATTATCTCCTCTCGCGTGGGGTCCTCGCTCTTGCAATGATCCCAGAGGTCGATAGGCTTGCCTATAATAAGATGAACTCGCTTGAATATTCCGTACTGTCCGTCTGTGATGACAGGAATTATCGGTGCTTCGGCACGCAGAGCGATAAGCACGTAGCTCGGCTTGAACTCGTCCATACTGCCATCCTCACTTATGTACGCCTCGGGATATATCTGTACTATTTTGTCCTTTTCAAGCACCTTGACGCTATCGTCCATAAATCGCAGAGACATAACGTCTCTATCCGAGACTATGCCGCCAAAGAATCTCATTCCCCAGCGTATGCGCTTTGAATTCTGTGGCCAATACACCACGTAGAGCTTGCGGAACGGGAAAAGAAAGAGGTTGACCATATAGTCGAAAACGCTGAAATGGTTGGATACTATCAGCGCTCTGCCTCGCACTCTCCTTCCCTGCACACGTCTGTCCTCGTAGTAGGTCTTTCTTTTGAATACGAGCAGCTGTACGGGCCACGCCGATATCAGCGCGAGCCATCTGAAAAGTTCATGCATGATGACAGTTGCTCCTTTACAAGTTTTTCAAAATCGCGTAAGGAATAGCTAAATCCGTCCGCTTCAAATGGCAGTCGCACTCCGTAGTGCTTGTCTATCTCGCCTATAAGCTCGTAATAATCAAGACTGCTTCCGCCAAGGTCAGTCATAAAATTGGCGTCTTCGCTTATCTCAGAGGGTTGCATATCGAGAATTCGCGCGAACATCTCGCGAAGCTCGTCGCAAAGCTCGCTCTGCTCACCCACAGGGTCGGCTGACGCAAGTATCTCGCTCGCTTCAAAGAGCCTTACTCTGCCCTCGCCAACCGCGCGGCAAAGATATGTGCGGCTCACCTTTATATCCTTCTCTCTCATAAGAGAGTCAAAGGTATATCTTATCGCCCTTACTCTTATTGCCGAGGGAAGCGAATTATTCGCCTCTCCTGCCTCTTTCTTGATAGCCGCGAGGCTCTGCTCGTCGGTATCCTTCGGGAGCTGTATTACGAGCATGGGAGCGTCTCCCTCGGGAGTGGGGATTATCTCAAAATTGAGCGCCGAGCTTAGCCCAAATGCCTGCCTTACAAGCTCAGGGTTTATATTTTCTCCGTTATCGCTGATGATAACGTCGGTGGCGCGTCCAACGAAGGAATATCTGCCCTCCTTGTCGGCACTCATTATATCTCCCGTGTCAAACCACTCAGGGCGAGAGGTAGGCTTGCGAGATATTATCATCTCGCAACATGCGGCATCTCCGCGTACCTCTAAATGTCCATTATCTCCTATTCTGTATTCAACGAACGGGAAAGGTCTTCCGATAGTGGCGCGCATCCTCGTTCTTATTTTTGCCGAGCTCTCCATTGACGTAATGCCTATCTCTGACATTCCGTAGCCGTTGTAAAGCTTATATCCGAGCGCGTTGATAAGCCTTATCGCCGACGGAGCTATTCCGCTTCCGCCCGTGATACAGCACTTGACGCTGTCTCCGAGAAGCTTTGCTCTGACGTCATAGAAAAGCTTTCTCGCAAGCGCCGTTCCAAGCGTAGATGAGAGCTGCTGAGCCTTTATTGAAAGCTCTGTTCCCCTCTCAAATCTCTCGCGTGTTTCGTCGTCAAGAGAGCTTACTTCACGCAAAACACCCTTCTCTATCGCCTGCCAGAGCAGAGGTACTGCGAATATGTGAGTTACCTCGTGGCGTCGCACGCTGCGAAGAAGATCCTCGGGAGCGTAAGATGGGGGAAAGACAAAGGTCGCTCCAAAGAAGGAGAACCAGAAATAGACCGCGGAGAGCCCGAATATGTGATAAAGCGGCAGGAACATAAGGTGCTTGAGCTTGCCGTTATAGGTGGCGCGAAGAACCTTGTTGCCATCGGCTACCTCGGGAGTTTTTACGAGCTGTCTTGAGAAGTTCTCGCCGCGGTATATACATATCTTTTCCTCAAGCGTAGTTCCGCTCGTGGTTATCGCTATCTCGTTACCGAAGAAAGCATCCTCGGGAAGTTGCTCCTCGCCGTCAGCAAGCGCGAAAAGCTCCGAGAGGCTCGCCTCGCTACAAGGTGAAAGTCCGCTCTTTCCGTCAACAGACACCACACCGATAGCATCAAGCGTGGACAGCACCGAGCGAGTGAAATAATCAGGCTGTCTCGTATTTATAAGATATGCTCGGTTTCCGCTTCGCAGTATCGCCCAGAAAAGCATTATCCACTCAGGCGAATTCTCTCCGTAAAGACCTATATATCTGTCATTTGCTCCAAAACGAGCTACAATACCTTTGGCGAGGGACTCTATCTTATCCCTCGCCTCTCTGTAGGTTATTCTATGTATTCTGAGCGTAGTTGAAGTTTCACACATAACGCTATCGCTCTCGGGGAGGATAATGCGATAGATATCCCCAAAGCGACCGTCTGTGCGCTCAAGCGCCTTTGCGTTATTGGTTAAAATACTTCTTTTTATATACATCTTTACCGCCCGTAAAATTATTTATTTTCGGAAGTCTTTTCTCTCTTGCCAAGCTGAGCCATAGACTTAGGCATAAAGAAGGCGAGAACGAACGCCGCCATACACGAGACGGCAACTATGCAGGTAAGATAAGGAATTCCGCCGTTCTCCTTGAGGAAAACGAGAAGAATATGCGACGCGAATGACGCGGAGACTGCCTCGAAGAGTCCCTGTACCGCAAAGTACATTGAGGACGCGCAGGGCTGTCCCGCAAGATTTGCCTCACTTGCAAGCTGTGAGGGTATCATATAAGTAACCGAGAAGAAGGTGCCTATACCGAATGAAACGATAAGGGCGCAGCAAATAGCGAATATCGTCATATACTGCTCGGGGATAATTCCGTTGCAGAAGAACATCAACGCCATTCCGAACGAGAATATCGCAAGAGAATACTGATATCCGACCTTCAGACCGAACTTCTTTACGAGTGCGTTGTATATCTGAAGCGTAAAGGGTATGGGAGCAAAGGCAGACGCCATAACGAAGGTCATATTTACTCCCGTAGTCGAGAAGAACTCGTTTATACCGCTCAAGAACAGCTGTAGTCCTATGTTCATCACAAAAAGGATGGAAAGCCAATAGATATACTTGGGGTTCTTGAAGGATACCGCAAAGGACTTGAAGAAAGGAACCTTTTCTCTCTTCTGAAGTCCCTCTGTTCCCTCTTTAGTGGAATTCTCCTTAAGCATAAAGAGAGGAATAAGCATAGTAAGGCAAAGAGGCAGGAAAAGAAGCGCAACTATTCTGATGTTGAAGCCAAGGCTTACGAACACGGGAACGAGCGCGAAGCTGAGCGAGAAATATACGACGTCGCAGATAGACTTGACGTTCGAGAGAAATGCTCTGTCCTTGTCGTTATCTATTACTTCACTAAACGTAGCGTAGTATGCAAGCATAGTAAGGGTATAAGCCGAATAGAAGATAGCGAGAACTACCGCAAACCAGATGGTATTGAGCACGGTAGCCGAGCTATTCAGCGGAACTAAGAAGAGCAGATAAGCAATTACCGTAACTATAAGACCGCCAAGAATTGCGGGACGGCGACGTCCCCACTTCGTGCGGAGATTATCGGTAAAGGATGCGAGCGGAATATCTATCACTCCGTCTATCGCCTTAGAAATAAAGGCGAGAGCAGACCAAAGACCCGCTACAACGAGGTCCTTGTTGAGATAAGTCCAATTCTCGATGTTATCCTCAAAGCCGCCGATGAGCAGCGCGCTGCAAAGGTACGAGCCGACTATCATTCCCAGCATATTAACGCCAAGGCCCGAGCAGCCGTAGAGTATAAGCATCTTCTTGCTTGTTAACTTCGTTTTCATCTTAGTCCTCCTGATACTGATTTATTCAAAGGAAATAAGCAACTCCTCGCCGCTGTCATCAGCGGATACGAAATTGACCTCTGTATATACGTAATTGGCGCTGATAAATTCCTTTATGGTATTCATCGTCTCGTCAGAGGTGTCCGACGAATGAAATACCGTTATGCAATCTCTTTCATCCTCATCCATAACGCGAGATATAACGTCGCAGGCTACGCTGCAAGCGTCGTCTCCTACTCCGAGAAGAGAAACTCCTCTTATAGCGATAATGTCGCCCTCCTCGAGCGCCACGTCGCCATACACCGCGTCTCTTGCCGCTGTGGTGATGCGGACTGTGTAAACGTTCTCTATGACCTCACACGCGTCGCTGACGACCTGTCCGAAATCCTCGCATAGAAAATCCGAGAGCGCAAGCGCGGAATAGCAATCGGCAACCGTCCTTGACTTGAGCACCACTACCTCGCCCTCTCCGTAAAGCTCACGCGCCTGATTTGCCGTGAGAACGTAGTTGAGATTATTGGGGAATACGAGTATCTTTTGATGGTTTGCCGCCCTGTAAGCGTCTATGAAATCCTGAACGCAGGGAGTATCGCTCTTGCCGAGCGATATGACCACGTCCGCACCCATATCCTCAAAGAGCCTTGTCAGGCTCTCGCTGTGGGACACCGCCACTACCGCGTAAGCTCCGTCGGGTCTTTTGTGCGAGTCCACGACCTTGCCCTCGGCAGACTTGAGCGCGGTGTGCTGAACGCTCATATTTTCTATCTTGAGCGAGAGAAATTCACCGTAGCGATGTGCCTCGGCGAGTATCACCTCGGGTGTCCTTGAATGGATGTGAAGCTTTATTTTATCCCCCTCAAGAGAATAAACTATAGAATCTCCGAGCGTCTCCATTTTACTTCTGAAGGCATCGGGATCAAGAGACTCGGCGCCATCTGTCAGCTGAAGCAGAAATTCTGTGCAATATCCAAATTCAAACTTGCTTTCCTTTGAAAAGCTGCTGTAGTCTATGACCTCAGAAGCAGATACGCTGCTCTTATAGTCAAGAGCCTCGCCGTTTACATATCTCTGCATGCCCTCAAAGAAGTATATAATTCCTATTCCGCCACTATCCACAACGCCTGCCTGCTTGAGAGTAGGCAGAAGATTAGGTGTATTTTCAAGAGAGATGCGCGCTCTGTTTATAAAGAGCCTGAGGAGATCCGAAATATCCGAACCCTCACCCATATTGCTCTTCTCAATATACTCGGTCGCCTCTCTCAATACGGTGAGGATAGTTCCCTCGGTCGGGCGGGATACCGAATCGTACGCGTAGCTAACGCCCTGTCTGAGCGCCTCTACGAGCTGCGGGCAGCTAAGCTGCTCCCTGCCCTCTCTCTCGCAAATATATTCGCAAACACCCTTGAAAAACTGCGAAACTATAACTCCCGAATTTCCGCGCGCGCCATATACCAGCGCACCCGAGAACTGACGGGCAACGTCATAAAGCAGAGTGCTCTCTGCTCTTACCGCTCCGTAGCCGTTTCTGAGTGTAGTTATCATATTCGTGCCCGTATCTCCATCGGGAACGGGGAAAACGTTCAAGGCGTTCACTTCCTCGCAATGATTGAAAAGATTGCGTATTCCGTAATCCATAAGATCACGGAAGAGCACTCCGTCCAGCTGTCTGTATGCCATATAAGCTCCTATCAAAATTTAATGTGTAACGAGGGATCATTTACCGCAGATCTCTGCCATAACTGCCCTTTCCTTTTCAAGCTCGGGAGATACCTCTTCGCCGAAGTAGTAAACGCCTATCATTCCCGTACCGATATTGGTAGCGTTGCCCGCAAAGCTCTCGGAAACGAAAACTCTCTTAAATCCGACGCTCTCCTTTACCTTCTCGGCAAGTATCTCGGCATACTGGGCTCTGTCGGTGTGCGAAACTATCGCATAGCAGTTCTCCGCATCAACCGCAGTTCTCTTGACGTATTCTACCGTAAGGTCAAGCGCCTTGCGGATACCCTTAGCCTTGGTTATTACCGTAACGTAGCCGTCAGAGTTGCAGTCGCCCATAGGCTTAACTCCCGCAAAGCTTCCGAAGATCGCCTTGCCCATGGTTATTCTGCCGCGGCGAGCGATAACGATGAGATCGTCTATCGGACCCATCTGATGAACTCTGTTCTTGTTTGCCTCAAGCCACTCTATTACTTCCTCGTAGGACTTGCCCTCTTTTTTGAGCAGGTGAGCGTAGAGCGTGAGCATTCCGAACGCGCCCGACATACGAAGAGAGTCAAAGCAATATATCTTTGCGTCGGGATAGCTCTCCTGCACCTTTCTCGCGGCTACGCAGGAAAAATCGTAGGTGCCGCTTATTTTAGAGGAGATAGACATACTGAGAATAGCGTATCCCTCCTTGACGTACTTGGTAAAGATATCAATATACTCGTCAAGATTAGGGGGAGAGGTAACTACCTTTACCTTGGTGTTATCTATTGAAGAATAAAAATAATCTCTGTCCAGATGCGTCCAATCAAGATCTGTCAGGTAATCCTTTGTCTCTCCGCCGTCGGTGATGGATATATGTCCTTTGACATAGTCCTCCATTCCTACAAGCTCTCTTATCTCGCCCGTAAGATCGCAGGTAATATCCGCAAGAATAATATACTTTTCCATAGTAATTCTCCTTAAATGCAAAAATTGAATAAAATCTAAAAAACTCGACAAAAATCTACATATTCCATTAAATTTTATCACATTTATATATGAAAGTCAAGAGGATTATTATGCAAAAAAACACAAATTAATGTAAAGCAGAGCTTCAAAAAATAAAGACCGAGCCATTTGCTCGGTCTTTATTGTAAGTAACTCAGAGTGTGTTACCGCCGGGGATACCCATAGAGATATTTCCCTTCTTTGCGGCGTATTCCTCATCGCTCATGGTGAGAACCTTGATGCCAAGTATGATACCCATGATCTCGTTGATAACGCCCACGATACCAAAGGTAACGATCGCAAGAACTATTCTGAGAACGCCGGTCTTGGTCTGACCCTGCATGAAGCAAGGAACACCGAGAGAATTAAAAATGATACACATGATACCGAAAACGATCTTGTTATCCATAATTACCTCCATTGTTGATATAATTCGGTAACTAAATTATACGCCTATTTTTTGGGACTGTCAATAGATTTTAAATAAAATTCTTCAAAAGTCAGCAAAAGTCCGTTCGTTTTTGGCTTCTGATTACGAAATCATATATAATCGTAGAACCAATTACTCGAGATGAACACCGTGAAGAATATCCAGAAAAACGTAAGTCCCATTGAAATAGCGTTAAGAGTTATATACTTCCCTTTTCTGTCTCCCGTAAAGAAGGATATCACAAATGACGCTATCTGCGGCAAAACGGGGACGATGCAGTAAAACACAAACGCAAATCCCGCAATATGCCAAGGCGCCCACAGACCGCAAACGTTAAAGACGGCAGTCAAGAGTCCGAGCAGCCACGCGATACCGCCGAGAGCGTAAGAAACTATCGTGAGTACGAGTGAAAGCTTTTTCATATACTATCTCCTCTCAAAAATAGGATGCTCTCCGAGCTCGTGCGCCTCTTTTATTGCCGCATCTCCCTTCACCGTCCATACGAACTTGGGTGCGCGGAAGAGACGGGTGGTGAGCTTTACCACAAGAGCGTTGCGGTATTTGTGATTATAAGCGATAAAATCAGGACGCGCGATAAAGTTAAGTCCCATGCAGGATATGACGATATTGAGCGGAGAGTACTTCTTTCTGTCCTTGCAGGTATTGGTATAGAGCAATCCGTAGTAAGCGCTCGGCAGCTGCTTTTTCATCTTGCCGATGAGCAAAGGATTAAAGGACTCGATGCAATACGCTCCTTTATATTCGCGAAGCAGCTCGGCAACCTTCGGGCAAAGAGAGGTATCGGTGCTTTCTCCCTTAAGCTCGACGAGGATCGGCACGCGACCGTCGATAAGAGAGAGTACCTCGCGGAAGGTGGGTATCTTCTCGTCTGTTTCCTTCAAGCGAAGCGCGCTAAGCTCTGAGGCAGTAAGCTCGCAGAGCTTTTTCTCACATCCCGTCATACGAACGAGCGTATAATCGTGGAACACCATTACCTCGCCGTCGGATGATAGCTGAACGTCAAGCTCTATTCCATATCCTTCTTTTACAGCCAGCTCGAACGCGAGAAGCGAGTTTTCGGGAACGGTCTCGCCGTGAAGTCCTCTGTGCGCGTAATCGCAGAGCAGAGCCTTATTATCAGGCTTTTTTGCGCGAGGACGAAGGATGACGAACAGATACGCAAGCACAAGCAGAACAAGTGCCGCGAGTACAGATAAGATAACAATAATAGGCTCTTCCATATCAGTCGTCCACATCAAGATGCTCAAGAGCACTCTTCTTTTCTATATTTTTCGAGTCGCCGTGCTTTACGAAGAACATAGTTACGAAGGAAAGCGCAACGAATACCGTACCGAACGCAAAGAACATATATCTCATTCCTACAAGGTCGTAGAGAAGTCCCGAGAGGATGGGCGCGACTATCTGCGCCGACATCGACGCGGTATAGTAATAGCCCGTGTATTTGCCCACGTCGCCGCCGCGAGCAAGCTCAACTACCATCGGGAAGGAGTTTACGTTGATCGTCGCCCAACCCATTCCGGCAAGGATAAACACGGGATACATCACAAGCTCGGGAGTGGTGGGAGTGATAAAGTTGCCTATAAGGAATGCGGTCGTGAGCATAAGCACGCCTGCGAGAACAGTCTTTCTTCTGCCTATCTTGGATGCGATGATACCTACGGGGATATAAGAAACTATAGCCGCCGCCTGCGCGATTATCAGCGTCATATTGTAGTCAAATCCAAGCACGTTGGTGGCATATACCGAGTACTTACTCGTTATCGAGTTATAGCCGATATACCAGAGTGCGACGGACGCGAGGATAAGAAGCAGAGAGCGAAGCTCAGGTCTTGAGAGCTTTCTCTTCTCGCCCTCATCAACTTCAGCCGCTTCAACGAGTCCGAGTCTTACCGACTCCTCCTCCATCTCAGCCGCCCACTTCTTTTCCTTGACCGTGAGAATGAATATGATAAGTCCAACGAGCATTATTGCCGTTACCGCTACGATATAACCTGTATATTGCATATACGGCTTCTTTGAGGTAGCAAAGACCATACCGAGAACCAGAACGAGAATACCGCCCGCGGTTCCCATAAGATTGATTATAGCATTAGCCTTGGAACGCAAGGGCTTTACTGTTACGTCAGGCATAAGCGCTACCGCTGGCGAGCGGAATGTCGCCATAGCGATAAGCACGAGCAGGAGCGTTGCTATAAATCCAACGAGCGGCAGAGGATTTGCTATAGTCAGCTCTACGGTGAGCTTTCTTATCTCCTCGGCAGAAGCGCCCGCAGCCTCAAGCTCGGGTATTCCCTCTGCTATGAGCTTAGCAAGCTGATAATTGTCGATAAAGGTAAGCGAGATAAAGGTGATTATCGCAACTATCGAGCCTATGAGGATAAATGGAGTGCGTCTGCCGTATTTGGTATTTATCTTATCCGACAGAGCGCCAAACAGGGGGAGCATAAACACCGCGAGGACGTTGTCTATCGACATTATCGCGCCCGATGCGGTCTGGGGAAGTCCGAAGTGATTGGTAAGGATAAGGGGGATTATAGCGTCATACGCCTGCCAGAACGCGCTTATAAGAAAGAACGCCATTCCGACGAGCATGACTCTCTTGTAGTTGAGCTTCATTGCTTTTCCTCCGTAAATTTATTATTTTTCCTTTACAAACTGATTATATCATAAATAGAAATGCTTGTCAACGGCAGTTTCTTATTATATTATACCTCGATATTCTTGATTTGACACGCGCCACTGCTCGCCGCATTATATTTTTTCGGCAAGAGCGCGTCTCTTCTTCCACACACCCGAGAGGAAGTAGATAAGGCTTGGTATCGCAAATCCGTAGGGGGCAAGACCGTAACCGAGAACGAAACCGAAAAATCCCCACTCAAAGAGTATGCCGAACAGCCAGCTAAGACCTATTCTCAGCACCACTCCGTCAAGTATTGCCAGCACCATACTCAGCTTCGCGTTTCCTATTCCCTGAATGAACGCTCCGCTTCCGCGCATTATCGCAAGCGCGGGGAACATCCAGAGTATCGCCGCGATAAACGTGCCCGACATTTCGTGAACGAGCGGATCGTCCGAGAATACCATAAAGAGCTGCTTGCCAAAAGCGATATAAAGAACTATGCAAACAGCAGTAAACGCAAGCGAGAATATCCACGCCCAATGTACGACTTTTTGCGCTCTCCTCTGCTGGCCTGCGCCGATGTTCTGACTTATCATCGGCATTGCGGCGTAATGTATTCCCTGCGAGAGCTTGTTTACGATATCGTCTATTCTCACGCCAACGCCAAAGGTAGCCGATGCCACCACGCCAACGCCGTTTATCATAGAGTTTACGAAAAGCATCGAGAGATTGATGCAGCCCGACTGTATCGCCATAGGCGTGCCGAGGCTCGTTATCATCTTGACGTATTTTCCGTTGAGCCTGAAGCTCTCTCTTCTGAAATCAAATCCAAACGCTTCCCTGCGCTTGAAGAGATATACCACCGAGAATATAAGAGATACCGCCTGACCTATGATAGTCGCCCACGCCGCGCCCGCAACTCCCCAGCCGAGAAGTCCGGTAAAGAGAAGGTCAAGCACGAGGTTGACGAGAGAGGCAATGCCTATAAACAAGAACGGGCGCTTTGAGTCTCCCATGCCGCGAAGCACCGCCGATATCATATTATATCCTGCCGTAAACATAAGGCCCGATGCGCAGATAACGAGATAATCCATCGCCATATCCGCAGACTCTGCGGGTATCTTTATTGCCGTCAGTATAAGCTCCCGTCCGAGCAACATCAATAGCGACATTGCCGCCGCAAGTATCATAACGAAGCAGAAGAGCGTGCCGATTATGTCGCTCATCTCCTTGTGCTTCTTAGCGCCCAACGCCTGAGAGATAAGCACCTGCCCCGCGTTTGAAAATCCGAGGCAGACAAGAGACGCAAAGTTGACTATCTGACTGCTCTGAGATACCGCAGAGAGTCCGGGAGTACCGACGAACTCTCCCACTACTATCATATCTACGGTGCTGTAAAGCACCATAAGCGCGTTTGACGCCATAAACGGAAGCGCGAAGAAGAATAACTGCTTCGGTATGCTTCCTTGTGTAAAATCCTTAGATATCTTTTTCTTTTCCAAATTGACCGCCTCTTTTCTTCAAGGATAATTATACCACACCAAACGCCCTTTTTCAAGTAAATTGCCCTTTATTTTTACC
>CALCTA010000091.1 GCA_937893945.1 uncultured Clostridia bacterium
CCGAAAATTGTCTTGACAATTTTCGCTTTTGCTCGGGTTCGCTATATTATCGCTCCCCCTCCCAAAAGTTCGACTCGCTTCGCTCGCTCAGGATGACCTACTAAAAAAGATTTTTATTTGGTATTGTAAAAAACGGACACCCAGCGCTATACAAGAAACAAAGGCAAAAAAATCACCGCCGAGCTTCTCGGCGGTGATGATTTTTAATTAATCGTAAGGTGTCCAACGCTTTTCCTCGGGTATCCAGGTGTCAAAATCCTTTATTGTAAGGTTTGTGTCGCCTGCAACGTAATGAGGAATATTTACGAACGGAGCGTTCTGAGGAACTGCGCCTATCTTGGAAACCATATTCTTATAATGGTCGTTACCAACAGGCCAGAAGGAAGCCTCTGCTTTGATAGTTTCGTTAAGCAAAAGTGTTGCTCCGTCGGCGTAACCGTGGTGAGAAAGCTGAATAAAATTGGACTTAAGATCGTCGCCGTAAGCGTTGGTCAGCGCAAGGCTCTCGTTGGGATGGCAGTCGCCAAGGAAGATCATCGTCTTGCCCATAAACTCCATCTTCATTACCATACTTGATTCGTTGATATTGTCTATCTTGATAGGCTCAACTATATCAAGGCTTCCGTATATGGTAAAGGTAGCCTCGTTTGCATAGAACACCTGTCCGGGATGTCCCTTAACTACCGTCTTGATTCCAAACATCTTTGCGGCGTTCTCTACCTTATCATCAAGATTTCCGCCGCTCACGCCCGCAAGCTGAGTATCGTTGGGAGCGTTATATACAAGTCGCTCTACCTTTATACTATCAGGCGTATCACGGGCAATATCGTAGAACGCGCCGATGTGGTCGTTGTGAATGTGAGAGAGGAACCAGGTATGTACTCTGATGTCATTAGGATCGTCGGCAAGCACCTTGAGAGAGTCAAGCAGATAATCTCCCGCAGACTCAGCGTAGCTCATATCACGCGTATGTCCGCCGTCAACGATAACGAAGCTTCCGTCAGAGAGCTTGAGAATATATCCCATACCGTTCTGACAGTTGCCTGCTCTCGGATGCTCAAGACCGAGCTGGGTGAAGCTCATCTCGCTCTTTCCCGCCTCGTAAATATTCTCGGATTCGAGCCCTGCAAGAGAGGTAAATTCCTTGGTATCTATTACAACTCTCGTCTCTGCGACACGCGGGAAGTACATAATATGCATTATGCTTTCATCGTTGTGATAGGTATAGAAGCAATTCTCGCCTATGTTATTTGTAACGTAATGCTCATATCCAAGAGCCTCAATACCCGACACAAACGCATCGTGAGTTTCCTTACTTACGTCCTTATAAAGAATAAGCTTAGATCCGTCTCCGCCGTCAAAGGTCATAGACGTAGAGCCGTCAAAGAGAGGCAGTCCGGGAACTTTTGACTCTACCTTACCGCTGCTGTTCCACTTATCCGTTATAGAGAGAACTCCGTCCTTCATAGAGCTCGATATAAGCCCTCTGAACTTCTGGAGTGCAAGAGAGGCAGATGCCTCGTGGCTATAGGCTATAACGAATTTATTTCCTACAAGCTCCATACGGTATTCGCCGTGCTTGAGCTTATCATACACCTGCTTCGATTCAGGATACTCGGTTTTTCCTATGAGGATTGCGGGAGATTCGATATCAAGAGTCTCCCCAAAGCCTACGAAGTCGGTTGTAATAGAGCTGTTCTTTCCGGTTGCGCTCTTGAGGATCTGTCGCATCTCGGTGTATATATTTTTATCAACGTCGCTCGCCTTCTCTGTGCGGACGATCTTGCACAAATACTCGCCGTTTCCGAATACCACAAGTCCATCCGTATTTATGCTTAAGTCGCTCTGACTTCCCTGCTCGCTCTCATTGCTCGACTCTGTTTCGGTCTCGTCGCCGTTACACGCAACGAATATTGCGCACATAAGCAGGAGCGCCATCAGGAAAGAGGCTATTTTCAAGAAAGAATATTTTTTCACTGCTCATACCCCCAATGATTTATTTCTGTCTTAATTTTATCAAAAATACATCTATATGTCAATAGCTCCGCACAATTTCTCATTTTCAACAAACTTTATCGACCTTTTTTGTTAAATTGCACAACAGATTTTTTCAATAAAGCAAAAAAATCGTCATTTCACATCTTTATTATATTGACAAAATGTGATATAATATTAAATTGTGATAATTTGATTTATATTTTAAAGGAGATAGATCTGTGATACGTAACGACTTAAGAAACATAGCCATAATTGCTCACGTTGACCACGGTAAAACTACCCTCGTTGACGAAATGCTCAAGCAGGGCGGTATCTACCGTGAAAATCAAGAAACTGTTACTCGCGTAATGGACTCGGGCGATCTTGAAAAGGAGAGAGGAATAACCATTCTCGCAAAGAACACCGCCGTTCACTACAAGGACGTTAAGATCAACCTTATCGACACCCCCGGACACGCTGACTTCGGCGGTGAGGTAGAGCGTATTCTCAAGATGGTCAACGGTGTTATCCTTCTCGTTGACGCTGCTGAGGGCCCTATGCCTCAGACACGCTTCGTTCTTCAGAGAGCGCTTGAGCTTAATCACAGAGTTATTATCGTTATCAACAAAATAGACAAGCCCGACGCGAGACTTGGAGAGGTCGAGGACGAGATCCTTGAGCTTCTTATTGACCTCAACGCGTCTGACGAGCAGCTTGACAGCCCCATGCTCTACTGCTCGGGCAGAGCGGGTACTGCTACCGAGGATCCCGACGTTGCAGGCACAGACCTCGTTCCGCTTTTTGAAAAGATACTTTCCTACATTCCCGCACCCGAGGGAGATGAGAACGGCGAGCTTCAGCTCCTCGTTTCCTCTATCGACTATAACGACTACGTGGGAAGAATAGGTATAGGCAGAATAGAGCGTGGCTCTATCCGCGTAAATCAGGACGCCTACATCTGCAATTACCACACCGGCGCCGCACCCAAGCGCACCAAGATAGTTGCTCTTTTCCAGATAGACGGACTTGTAAGAGTTCCCGTTGAAAAGGCAAATATGGGCGACATCGTTTGCTTCTCGGGCGCTGAAAACATCACCATCGGCGACACCATCACAAGCCTTGCCGCTCCCGAGCCTCTTGAGTTCGTTAAGGTGAGCGAGCCCACTCTTGAGATGACCTTTGCGGTAAATGACAGCCCCTTCGCAGGCAAGGAAGGCAAGTTCGTAACATCCCGTCAGCTCCGCGACAGACTCTACAAGGAGCTTCTCAAGGACGTTTCCCTCAGAGTTGAGGACGGAGACACCACTGATGAATTCAAGGTTGCGGGCAGAGGCGAGATGCACCTTTCTATCCTCATCGAGACTATGCGCCGCGAGGGATACGAGATGACCTGCTCCAACCCCAGAGTTCTCTACAAGGAGATAGACGGCGTTAAGTGCGAGCCTATGGAAAAGGTAACGCTTGACGTTCCCTCAGAATACGTTGGCGCGGTAGTTGAAAAGCTCGGTCAGCGCAAGGGCGACCTGCTTGAGATGAACCCCATCGGAAGCCGTATGAGAATTGAATATTCCATTCCCTCAAGATGTCTGTTCGGATACCGCTCCGAATTTCTCACCGCTACTCACGGCGAGGGTATCATGAACACCATATTCGACGGTTATCAGCCCTATCGCGGAGAGGTAATTATGAGATTTACAGGCTCTCTCGTGGCTTCTGAGGCAGGTGAGACCACAAGATACGGACTCTACAATACTCAGGAGAGAGGAAATCTTTTCGTTGGTCCTCAGACTCCCGTTTACGAGGGTATGATAGTCGGCGAGAACCCCAAGAACGACGATATTGCCGTAAACCCCTGCAAGAAGAAGCAGCTTACCGCAATTCGTTCGGCAGGTGCGGACGAGAAGCTTCTGCTCACGCCCCCCATTATCTTCTCACTTGAAGAAGCGATCGAGTTCATTACAGACGAGGAGCTTATCGAGGTAACTCCCAAGTCTATCCGTCTGCGCAAGAAGATCCTCAACACCGAGGAGCGCATGAAGGCTATGATGAAGAAGAGACGCGCTCTCAACTCCTAAAGCATTCTCAATTTGGCGTGATGCTCAGACGAGCATCACGCCTTTTTATTCCCCTCACCTACCTATATTTGTCTTGACAAGTCCTAAAAAAAGAGATATAATAAGCTTATCAGAACAACAAAGGAGAAATAAGATGTATAACGAATGGTCTCTTGATATTTTTTATAAAGGGATAGACGATCCCGCACTCGAAGCAGACGTAAAAAAGCTTGAAGAAAACGTCGCGCTCTATAAAAAGACTATAGCCGCACTTACGCCCGACGATCCCGCGAAGTCGCTTCGCGGCATAATCGACATAAAGGAAACTACTACCGTACTCGTCAGGAAGATAGCAGGCTATTGCTCACTCCGTCGCTCCGCAAACAGCAAGGACGCTGAGGTATCCGCGCTTATGACGAGAATACAGATGCTTCTCGCAGGCACTGCAAAGGAGAACGTAGCATTTGAGAAGTACGTAGGCTCAATAGAAGACCTTGACGAAGTGCTTGACTCGGACGAGGTCCTTTCGCAGTACAAATTCTATTTCGGCGAGGTAAAGGCATCGGTATCTCACAACCTCTCGGATGAAGCCGAGGACGTTTTCGCGCGCCTCAATATCTCGGGCGGACGCGCGTGGGGAGATCTTTTCTCCTATCTCACCGCTACCGTAGAGGTAGATTACAACGGTGAAGTAACCACCCTCTCTGCTATCCGCGGACTTGCTGAAAGCGACGATAAGGAGACGAGAAAGGCTGCTTATGAAGCCGAGCTCGCCGCTTATAAGAAGATAAAAGATCCTATCGCCTTTGCGCTCAACAGCATCAAGGCACAGGTAAACACCGAGGCAGAGCTTCGCGGATACGAAAGTCCGCTTGCTATGACGCTCGAGCATTCGAGAATGAAGAAGGAAACTCTTGACGCGATGCTTGAGGCGATGCGCGAGTATATGCCCAAATTCCGCAAGTATCTGCGCCACAAGGCAAAGCTTCTCGGCTATGAAAACGGACTTCCCTGGTACGAGATCTTCGCTCCTATGGGTAAGGCAGGCGGCAAGACCTTTACAGCTGAGGAGTCCCACGCCTATCTCGTAGAGCATTTTGAAAGCTTCGCTCCCGATCTTGCCGAGATGGTTGACGAGGCGTTCAAGAATGATTGGATAGACTTCTATCCGAGAGCGGGTAAGGTAGGCGGAGCGTTCTGCTCTAACCTTCCCTTCCTCAAGCAGAGCCGCGTGCTTACCAACTTCTCAGGCTCGTTCGGCTCTGTCGTAACTCTCGCACACGAACTCGGACACGCTTACCACGGTCTTATGATACAGGATCACAGACCTCTCAATACGGGATATACCATGCCCGTAGCAGAGACAGCCTCAAACTTCAACGAGCTTATCATCGTCAATGATGCTATCGCAAAGTCCGAGGGTGAGGAAAAGATACAGCTTATCGAAAGTCAGCTTCAGGACTGCACTCAGATAATCGTGGATATCTACTCTCGCTTCCTCTTTGAAGACGAGGTCATCCGCCGCAGAAAGAACACCTTCCTCTTTGCAAAGGACCTTGAGGAGATAATGATAAACGCGCAGAAGGAAGCATACGGAGACGGACTTGATCCCGACACGCTCCATCCTTATATGTGGTGCTGCAAGAGCCACTACTTCAGCGCGGGTCTGAGCTACTACAACTTCCCCTACGCCTTTGGCGGTCTCTTCTCTCGCGGACTCTACGCGAAGTATCTTGAGGAGGGCGAGAGCTTCCTGCCGAAGTACCGCGCTTTGCTTAAGGCGACCACAGTCGAGAGCGTTGAGAACGTAGCGCACATCGCAGGCATTGATCTCACCAACCCTGATTTCTGGAGAAAGAGCCTTGACGTTATCGCTGAAAAGATAGACGAATTCATCGCCGAAACATCCAAGTAATAAATCAAAAAAACTGCAGAGAAGCGTTGCTTCTCTGCAGTTTTTAATTTATTTTTATAAATTAGTCGCATACTTTACCGACATATAGATGCCGTAGAATACGACGAGTGCAAGCACAAGGCTTCCCGCAAAGTTGAGTATCTTTATATAGGAAATACTCTTTTTAGTCTTACTTACATCCTTCTTTGATGATCTGATATTCATAATAAGCGCAGGAATTCCAAACGCGTACATACCAAACGCCATATTGATAATAGACCAAACCAGAAGACCTATTTTAAGTCCTGTCGGCACAACAGGTTCGGGGGCAACCTCAGCCTCAGGTTCGACTACGTCTGCGTCTTCAACTACCTCTTCGCTCTCTGCAAGCGCTTCGGTCTCTGTGATCTCCTCTACCTGCTCGTCTGCTGCCTTTGCATTCTCTGCCACGGGTGTTGCGATCACTTCTTCTACCGTTTCTATTGCCTCAGGCTCGCTTTTTTCAACCTCATCAAGCAGCTTTGCCGTAGGATCGGCAAATTTTATATTTCTATCAACCGCACGTCCACAAACGCCGCAGAATTTCTGAACGTCGTCGAGTCTCGTGCCGCAATATTTACAAAACATATCAACAGTCCTTTCTTTTTAACAAGCGCTTCTCAGAGAGACGTCCAATATGCCACCGATATCATAACTATAAAGAGAGCAAAGAATGTCGCAAAGCACACCATTCCAACAATGTTAAGTCCCTTGGCTATCTTGAGCTTGGGCGCCGCATCCTCCTTTGTATTAAAGGCGGCAAGCACCGTAAGTATAATGGACGGAATTGAGAAAAGTGATGCGCAAAGCTCAACGCACATTATCGACCATACGAGCATAGCGACGTCAAGTCCTGCCTTTTTGGGCGCTTGGACTTCGGGAGCGGTAGTATCGGCTATCGCTACAGCCACCTCGTTATCTGCTATAGCTATCTCCTTGCCGCAGTTGGTACAGAATTTATGTTCATCGGCAAGCTTATTTCCGCAATTAGTACAATACATTTGATTTCTCCTTTGTTTTTAAGCTTTTGACATAACCTTATCAGAGCGAAAGCACCAATATCAAAAATAAAACATAGTAAAAGTAAATAGCAAGCACAATAGCTATGCTGACTGCTCCGTGGATTATAGCGGCGATGTTGAATTTCTTGGCTATCGCTATTTTCTTGCTTGCCTCCTCGGGAGAGGACACAGACGCGAGAATAGTCATTACGAGCGCAGGAATAGCAAATGCTGATTGGATAACCCCCAAGCTTATAATAGACCATACCAGCATACCTACGTCAAGCTCTGCCCTTTGAGGCTTGTCCTTTGGCGGCTGGATCGCCACCGCGTATCCGCAATCAGCACAGAATTTCTGTCCGTCAGAAAGCTGTGAACCGCAATTTCTGCAATACATTTTCACTTCTCCTTTTTGTTATTTTCGAGAAAAACGAAATTTCTTATTTAAACAAAAGCTGACTGCGGTGCAGTCAGCTTTTGCTCAAAATGTCGCTTAGAGCATGAATGCAAGTGCCTCAGTAAGTCCTACAATGAAACCTACGATAAATGCAAGCATAAAGTACAGAACACCCCAGACTATGCTGATGATGTTGAAGGTCTTAGCGAGCTTGATCTTCTTCTCTGCTTCTGCAACGGGCATATTCATAGCAAGAATAGTCATGATAAGCGCAGGAATAGAGAAAGGAGAGCAGCATACTACAAGACCGATAATAGACCAAACGAGCATACCGACGTTAAGTCCTGCCTTCTTGGGCTCCTCGGGTGCTACGGGAGTATCTGCTGCTACAGGCTCCGCAACCGCAACGGGAGCTTCAACTGTCTCGGAAGCAGGCGCATCCTCTACAGCACTGCCACAATTAGCGCAGAACTTCTGATCCTCAGCAAGCTCAGCGCCGCAATTTTTACAAAATGCCATAATAAATTGTCCTCTTATGTAATATTACAGAAACTATCTGCAGTAATATGATAACATATTATCGTCCTAATGTCAACGGCTTTGGCAAAAAAAGTAGCTTTGCGCGTCTCAAGTTTTGTCAAAGCCGTGGATAAATCCGTTCGCGTCTGCCGAGCATATATCTCCGCCTATGACCTTGTTGCGATACACTAAAATATTGGCGTACACCTTGCCCTCTGCTCCGTCGTAGTTGCTGATCTCGTAGGTATAGCGAGTTACTGTCTTGTTTTTGTACTTCGACAGATCAAGTCCCTGCCGCTTCTGTATCTCGTTGTAGCCTGTAAATATTTTGTCGAACTCGGACGGTACGGTTATCTCCGCGACCTCAATAGGTGCGCCCTTTACACTCCAGCCGAACTGAGACAGAAATCCCACTCTGTCCTCCTCGGTCTTTATTTTATCATAGTTAATCTTCTCTTGCTTGCCCGTGGTTATGTACCCAAGCTCCCCTCCGTCGTAGCTCGGGATAAAGGTTATCATGGTTATAAGTGCCGTCAGAGCTACGCATACAACGGCAAAGAATTTAAGCGTGCTTGCTCTCAAAGAATATACGAACATAATGCTTCCCTTTCTTAAAAACTGTTTTCTACCACATCTATATGAGCAAGCAGTCGCTTTTATGAGAAAATTTTGCCGCTTATGCTTGAAAATACTTCTCAAAAATACTTTTCTCTTATTGACATAGATTGCTTTAAGTGATATAATAAAGTGATATATAATTTGTAGAAAGGCAAGGCTTTTTATATTATGCAATGGACATCATTAAACGACCTGCGCGAGAAGTATCTGGCATTCTTTGAGTCTAAAGGACACATCAGACTTCCCTCTTATCCGCTGGTTCCTATTAATGACAAATCTCTTCTTTTAATTAACTCAGGTATGGCTCCTATGAAGAAGTTCTTCACCGGTGAGGAGATCCCTCCCCGTAACAGAGTTACTACCTGTCAGAAATGTATCCGTACACCTGACCTCGAGCGCGTAGGTCATACCGCTCGCCACGGCACATTCTTTGAGATGCTTGGAAATTTCTCCTTCGGAGATTACTTCAAGGATCAGGCTATTCCGTGGGCGTGGGAGTTCCTCACCGAAACTCTTGAGATCCCCAAGGACCTTCTCTGGCCCTCTATCTACGAGAACGACGAGGAAGCGTACGAGATCTGGGTAAATAAGGTCGGCGTTGATCCCGCGCACGTGGTTCGTCTCGGTAAGGCGGACAACTTCTGGGAGCACGGCTCCGGTCCCTGCGGCCCCTGCTCCGAGATCTACTTTGACCGCGGCATCAAGTACGGCTGCGGCTCTCCCGACTGTAAGCCCGGCTGCGACTGCGACAGATTTATGGAGATATGGAACAACGTATTCTCCCAGTTCAACAACGACGGCAACGGCAACTACACCGAGCTTGCTCAGAAGAACATAGACACAGGTATGGGACTTGAGCGTCTCGCTTGCGTAATGCAGGGCGTTGACAATATGTTCGAGGTTGACACCATCCGCAAGGTAATTGACAACGTTTGCGCTATCTCGGGCAAGACCTACGGCGCGAACGCCAACAACGATATTTCTATCCGCGTTATCACCGACCACTCCAGAAGCGCTATGTTTATGATAGCTGACGGCGTTATCCCCTCTAACGAGGGCCGCGGATACGTTCTCCGCCGTATAATCCGCCGCGCTTGCCGCCACGGTAAGCTCCTTGGCATCGACCATCCTTTCCTCGTTGAGACCGTTACCACATCTATTGGCGAGAGTAAGGGCGCATACCCCGAGCTTGAGGAGAAGAAGGATTATATCCTCAAGGTCATCTCTATGGAAGAGGAAAGATTTGACGCTACCGTCGATGCAGGTCTTTCTATTCTTTCCGACCTCATCAACGCCGCTCTTTCCGATCACAGCGACGTTATCTCGGGCGAGGACGTATTCAAGCTTTACGATACCTACGGCTTCCCCATCGACCTCACCCGTGAGATCGCCGAGGAAAGCCATCTGAAGATCGACGAGGAGACCTTCAACGCTCTGATGAAGGCTCAGAAGCAGCGCGCACGTGAAGCCCGCGCCAACATAAG
>CALCTA010000092.1 GCA_937893945.1 uncultured Clostridia bacterium
GCGAGGTCTTATCGAGAAGATTCATTCCCATACCGCCCGAACGTATTTCTTCCTCTAGGAAGAGTATTCCTCTTACACCTTGCGGCAAGGCTTCTATTACAAGGCGTGCGCTCTCGTCGTAAGGCTTAAGCATCTCAAGAAGAATTATTCCCGTAGAGATACCCCTCTTTACAAGCTCCTCTGCAGCCTTGACAGCCTCAGTGGCTATTCTACCGTGAGTAACGATAATAGCACTTCTCTGCTCGTCTTTGGCAAAGTCGCATCTTATTCCAAGCTTCGAATAATCCGCATCGTCGCCGTAGAAACGAGATACGAGCGAGGCGTTCTCTATGCCCGACGGATATCTTATAGCACACGGCTTGCCAAGCTTAACTGCCTCTTGCATGCTTGCTACAAGACCTCTATAGCTTATCGGCGTATATATTCTCACGTTGGGAATATGTGAAAAGAAGGCAACGTCAAAAATTCCGTGGTGAGTAGCGCCGTCGCCGGCGTTAAGTCCTGCGCGGTCGATCATCATAAGCACGGGAAGTCCCTGAAGCGCAACGTCGTGTATAACGCTGTCATATGCTCTCTGCATAAAGGTGGAATACACCGCCACACAAGGTCTCTTTCCGTTTGCCGCAAGTCCTGCCGCAAATGTGAGCGCGTGTCCTTCGGCAATTCCAACGTCAAAGAATCTGTCAGGAAAACGCTGTCTCCATTCCTCAAGACCCGTTCCGTCGCTCATCGCGGCAGTTATAGCCAAAAGAGAATCGTCGCTCTCGCCCATATCGGCAAGAGCATGCCCCATAACGCTTGAGAAGTTCTCTTTATTTGAAACGTCGGTAGCAATTGGATACATACTGTGATAGTTTGCGGGGGCGTTCTCTGCAGGCTCGTAGCCCTTTCCCTTTGTGGTCTTTACGTGGACTATAACGCTCTCCCTAAGCTTCTTTGCCTGAGTCAGCAGCTTTTCAACAGCCTCGTAATCATTTCCGTCAACAGGGCCGAGATAGGTAAGCCCCATGCTCTCAAAATAGTTTGAGCCGTAGAGCGCATTCTTGAGCATCATCTTCAGTCTCTTTACGCCCTCAAACAAAGCGTTGCCCACAAGCGGTATCTTCTTTAAGAATATTCCCGTAGCGCGCTTAGTTTTAAAATAACCAGCGCTTGCGCGGAGTCTTGAGAGATTGGTCGCAAATCTGCCTATATTCTTTGATATAGACATCTCGTTTTCATTAAGTATGATAACAAGCCGCAGATCCTTTTTACAGTTGTTGAGCGCCTCGTGTATCATTCCGCCCGTAAAAGCGCCGTCGCCGACAACGGCTACCGTATATGCATCAGATCCGCTAAGTCTGTCCGCCATAGCAAATCCGAGCGCGCTTGATATCGAGGTGGAGCTATGCCCCGCTCCAAAGCAGTCGTACTCGCTCTCGCTCCTCTTGGGGAAGCCGCTAATACCACCCGCCCGTCTGATGCTGTCCATTTTTGTATATCTGCCCGTCAGCATCTTATGAACGTAGCTCTGATGTCCCACGTCAAATATCAAGTGATCTCTCGGGCAGTCAAATACGCGGTGTATAGCCATCGTCAGCTCAACTACGCCAAGATTAGAGGCAAGGTGTCCACCGTTATTCGACACCACGCGCACAAGCTCTGCGCGTATCTCCTGTGCAAGAGCGCCAAGCTCCTCGCGGGGTATTGCCTTAAGATCCTCGGGAGAGCAG
>CALCTA010000093.1 GCA_937893945.1 uncultured Clostridia bacterium
TGAGGATATCGCGCGCGTAGGTACTATCTCGGCAGGCGACGAGGTCATCGGTGAGCTTATCGCTGACGCTATGGATAAGGTAACCGCTGACGGCGTTATCACTGTTGAAGAGTCCAAGTCCGCAGATACTTACTCCGAGGTCGTTGAGGGTATGCAGTTTGACCGCGGATACCTCTCTCCCTATATGGCTACTGATATGGATAAGATGGAAGCAGTTCTTGACGACGCTCTCCTTCTCATCACAGATAAAAAGATCACCAACATTCAGGATATTCTCCCCGTGCTTGAGCAGGTAGTTCAGGCAGGCAGAAAGTTGCTCATCGTTGCAGAGGACGTAGAGGGCGAGGCTCTTACCACCCTCGTTCTCAACAAGCTCCGCGGCACCTTCGTTTGCGTTGCTGTAAAGGCTCCCGGCTTTGGCGACAGAAGAAAGGAAATGCTCCGCGACATCGCTATCCTTACAGGCGGTGAGGTCATCTCCTCCGAGATCGGTCTTGAGCTTAAGGACGCTTCTCTTGAGATGCTCGGACACGCACGTCAGGTAAAGGTAAACAAGGAGACTACTATTATCGTAGGCGGCGCAGGCAACCCTGCGGACATCAAGGCTCGCGTTGCTCAGATCCGTACTGCTATCGAGACCACCACCTCTGACTTTGACCGTGAGAAGCTTCAGGAAAGACTTGCTAAGCTTGCAGGCGGCGTTGCAGTTATCAAGGTCGGTGCTGCTACCGAGGCTGAAATGAAGGAAAAGAAGCTTCGCATCGAGGACGCTCTTAACGCTACTCGCGCGGCTGTTGAGGAAGGAATCGTTGCGGGCGGCGGCACTGCTTACCTCAACATCATTCCCGAGGTCGCTAAGCTCGTAGATACCGTAGAGGGCGACGAAAAGACAGGTGTTCGCATCGTTCTTAAGGCTCTTGAGGAGCCCGTTCGTCAGATCGCTACCAACGCAGGCTTTGACGGCGGCGTAGTTGTAAACGAGATCATGAAGAGTGGCAAGACCGGATACGGCTTTGACGCTTACAACGAAGTATATTGCGACATGATGGCGGCAGGTATCGTGGATCCCGCAAAGGTTACACGCTCCGCGCTTCAGAACGCGGCTTCTATCGCGTCTGTAATCCTTACCACCGAGTCGGTAGTTGCCGACAAGAAGGACCCCGCAGCTGAGGCTGCTGCAAATGCTGCAATGGCAGGTGCCGGCGGCATGGGCGGTATGTATTGATAAATACTAAATAAAA
>CALCTA010000094.1 GCA_937893945.1 uncultured Clostridia bacterium
CCTTCATTAAAGTTCTTTGGCGCCACCCTTTCTTTCAAGAAAGGTGGCAAAAACCGCGTCCTCAACTAACTTCCCAAAATAAAAAGCACAACCGTGAGTTCATCCCGAGCGCGCTTGATATCATAAGATTGATATTCCGCAAGGAGACAAAGACAGTTGTGCGTGGCTGTGGAGTTGGTGCCGCCAACAGCTTTTGTATTATACTACATTTTTTCGTTTTTGTAAATAGTTCAATTTACACGATTTTTTACTGAAAAATTCGTCGAAAAAGCTACAAAAGAGAAAAAAGGCCCCACGAAGCCAATGGGCTTTGTGCCTTTTTCACAGAAAAAAGCAAAATGTCGTTCAAAATGTCGTACCTGCCCTTCGCGAAAAAATTTGTCTTTCGCAAAAGGCAGGTTTATCTTTACAAAAACTTATCGTCCGTTCTTAAGAAGGTCGCGGATCTCGGCGAGAAGCTCCTCTGCTGTAGGATGCTCTGCCTTGTACTGAGCGGCAGCGAGAGCCTCTGCCTCCGCCTTTTCCTTGGCGATACGCTCTGCCTCTGCCTTTTTCTCAGCAAGATACGCCTTTTTGACCTTGCAGGTGATAAGCTTGACGCCTCTCTCGTGAAGCACGCGGCGGTCCTCACGGCTGAGCTTCTTTTCGCGCGCCTCCGCAGCGTTTTCTCTTATATTGTTTATGGTCTTGATAAGGCAGAAAAGCACGAAAGCGATGATAAAGAAGGTGAATATCGCGCTTACACAAGCGCCCCAATCTATGTAGATGGACTGTCCGAGGTCGATCTTTCCGTCAACCTCTATCTTCTTCAAGAACGAATAAAGCTCGCTCTGCGAGTCCTTGTTGAATATGCACGCCAGCACCCAGTCGGTAAGAGGTCTTACGATATGCGTCGTGATCGAGGTAACTATCGCGGTAAACGCGCCGCCGACAACAACACCGACTGCCATATCCAGCACGTTACCTCTGGTTATAAACTTTTTGAACTCCGCAAAAAAGCCTGTTATCTTCTTTTCTCTTTTTTCTCTTTTTTCTTTCTTCATTATTTATATCTCCGATCGTAATGTTAAAAGCCGCTGTGCATACGGCTCTATAGTACGATTATATCACTAAATACGCCTTTTGTAAATAGTTTTCGACTTTTATTTTGCTTTGCATATATTATCCAAGCTCTCTTTTTCTTCTCGCCACGTATTTTTCAGCCGCGAGCGCGAGCGCCCGCTTTTTGAGGCGAAAGGCACTGCTTCTTGATATTCCTATAAGCTCGGCGCATCTATCCACCGATTCTCCCCTGACGTAGTGGTAATAAAGCAGCAGCTTTTCGTTGCTGTTCTGCATAGTCATGATAAAATGCCTTATCTCAAACATTTTCGCGTGAGCCAGACTGCTCTCACTGTGTATATCCACTCTCTCACCACCTCCGAAATAATCCTGCTCGTACTTATCGAGCTTCAAGAGCTTTGCATAGAAGCTGTGGTATCGAAGATAGTTCTCCACCTCCTTTATATCATTATTCGTAACGCTTACCGTCCTGCTTATCTTGTATCCCGTCTCGGACATTATTCTCCTTCCTTTAACACTGCCGAATTCCTCGGACTGTCTCTCTTTACTTCAATTCGGTTTCCCGAAGTTTTCTTCCTACCTTATCAGCACACTCATCGCACACTACTCTGCCGCCGTATTCGCGTATGAGGTCTCCCTCATACAACGAGCGCCCACATACCCCACATACCGCTATCCGCCTGCCGTACTCTGCACTCCTGCCCTCGTAAGACGGACAGTTTGGCGGACATCGGTATTTTCTGCATATCTCGCACATCTCTCCTCCTTTCTCCAAAAAACTTCATTTATACGATAATATCTTACCAAAAATAAAAATACTATTGACAAACCCGTCGCTTTGGTATATAATGTTTTTGTATGAGTTAATTATAACGGTTTTCCGTACTATTGTCAAGTGTTATTTCGTATTTCCGTAATATTTGTAGGAATTCACAAAAAGAGGTGCAGAATGGATTACAAAACCTTTGAGGAATTATTGAAAATCAACAAAACCACCGTGTACAGAGTTGCAAAGGACACGGGGATAGCGGCATCAACGCTCAGCGATTGGAAGAACGGCCGCTCAGCACCCAAGGCGGATAAGATAAGGATACTCGCGCAGTATTTCGGCGTTTCGACCGACTATATGCTCGGTGGCTCGCCCGCAGGTCTCAGCGCTCCGCTCGACTCGGCGAGGATACCGATAATAGGCGAGATACGCGCGGGCTCGCCCATAATCACAAACGAGAGCGTTCTTGGCTACGAGTACGCTGACGTTGACGACAAGGACGAGTATTTCTACCTGAGAGTTCAGGGCGACAGTATGAAGAACATAGGTATGATAGACGGCTCGCTCGTGCTTTTCCGCAAGCAGCAGTACGCAGAGGACGGCGAGATAGTCGCGTGCCTTGTAGGCGGAGACAGCGCGACGGTCAAGCGTTTCCACAGAGCCAAGAAAACGATATATCTCATGCCCGAAAACGAGGAATACCAGCCGCTCAAGCTCACGACCGACGATTTTGAGTCGGGAGAGGCAAGGATCCTCGGCGTAGCGTGCGAGATAAAGATAAAGCTCTGATAAAAACACTGAACAAGCATCAAAAAGGATAGATTATGTTAGCATTAACAGTTGAAAACCTTTCCCTGCACTTCGGCACGACGGTAATACTTGACCGAGTGTCCTTTTCGTTAGAGGAAACCGACCGCCTTGGCGTCATCGGCGTCAACGGCTGTGGAAAATCCTCTCTCTTCAGGCTCATTACGGGCGAGCAGGACGCTACCGAGGGAGCGGTATATATCTCAAAGGACAAAACTATAGGGATACTCCGTCAGGACGACGCCTTTCTCGATTTCTCGGACGAGGACAGGCAGGCGACCGCCCTTGAGGTGATGTATCACGCATTTCCGCATCTGCTCAGAGCCGAGGCTCGTCTTTCCGAGCTTGAGACTATTCTCCACGAGAGCGAGGGCAACGCCGCGGCGGTATCCGAATACACCTCTCTCAACGAGAGATTTATCGCCGAGGGCGGACTTGAGTTCCGTGGGCGCTGCGCGTCAACTCTGCAGAAGATGGGATTTGACACCGAGGCGCAGAACCGCCCGTTCTCCTCGCTCAGCGGCGGTCAGAGAACTCGCCTTGCTCTCTCGAGAGAGCTTTGCAGAGAGCCTGACATTCTTCTGCTCGACGAGCCGACGAACCATCTCGATATGGAAACGCTGATATGGCTGGAGTCATATCTTTCGGGATATAAAAAGTGTCTTATGGTCATCTCGCACGACAGATACTTTCTCGACAGAGTTACGAACAAAACTCTCGTTATAGAAAACCGCCGTGCCAAGCTCTACAACGGCGGCTACACCAAGAGTATGGCGCAGAGAAAGACAGACCGCGAGATAGAGGAGAGACACTATCGAAATCAGCAGAAGGAGATAGCGAGACAGGAGGCCTATATCGCTCAGCAGAGAGCCTGGAACAGAGAGCGAAACATCATCGCCGCAGAGAGCCGTCTCAAGCTGCTTGACAAGATGGAAAAAATAGAGCGCCCCGAGGACGCTCCCAAGGGGATAAGAATGTCCTTTGCTTATGCGGGCGCGAGCGGCAACGAGGTAATGAACATCCGCGACCTCGGATTTGCCTACCCATCCTGCCCCGAGGTGCTGTCGGATATGAGCTTTACCGTAAGGAGAGGCGACCGCCTGTTTCTCGTCGGTCCGAACGGATGCGGAAAATCGACACTCATCAAGCTCTTGCTCGGCAAGCTCTCTGCCTGCTCGGGCTATATAGAGGCAGGCTACAACGTCCGTATCGGCTACTACGATCAGGAGAACCAGAATCTCGACCCCGGTAGCACGGTGCTCGACGAGCTATGGAACACCTACCGACATATGACCGAGACAGAGATAAGAAACACACTCGCGCTCTTCCGCTTTATCGGAGACGACGTGTATAAGCAGGTATCTGAGCTTAGC
>CALCTA010000095.1 GCA_937893945.1 uncultured Clostridia bacterium
TAGGGGAGCATTCCATATGCTCCCGAAAAGGAAAGGGCGGATATAGAATCCGCCCCTACTATATTGTGGAAATATATTTGTTTCTTCGGCGGGAGCAAGCTCCCGCCCTACGATATAAAATTGTTTTCTCCGCTAAAGTTGCAGAGAAGATGATAGTTCCTTTTGCTTTTATTTCTTGTTAGAGATATATTCGTCTATCGCTCGTGCCGCGACCTTTCCCGCGCCCATTGCGGATATTACCGTCGCCGCGCCCGTAACCGCGTCTCCGCCCGCGAAAACGCCGTCCTTTGTAGTAGCTCCGCTTCCCTCCTCTACGATAATACCGCCGCGGCTGTTGGTATCAAGCCCTGCCGTAGTCATTTTGATAAGAGGATTGGGAGAGGTGCCTATAGACATTATCACGGTGTCAACCGGAAGCTCAAACTCGCTGCCATCAATCTCCACGGGACTTCTTCTGCCGCGCGCATCGGGCTCACCAAGCTCCATACGGATACACTTCATTCCGCGGACAAATCCGTTTCTGACGTCTCTTCTGTCATCGGGGTTATTATATCCGAGTATCTCAACGGGGTTGGTCAGGAGCATAAGCTCTATTCCCTCTTCAACGGCATGCTCGACCTCCTCGCGCCTTGCGGGGAGCTCTTCCATTGAGCGTCTGTAAACTATATATACCTTTTCCGCGCCAAGACGCAGAGCGCTTCTCGCGGCATCCATAGCAACGTTGCCGCCGCCCACCACCGCTACTCTTCCGCCCTTCATTATAGGGGTTATCGGCTCGTCCTTATACGCCTTCATAAGATTTGAGCGTGTCAGAAATTCATTTGCCGAGTAAACGCCCTTGAGCGATTCTCCGGGTATTCCCATAAAGCGAGGGAGACCTGCTCCCGAGCCTATAAATACCGCCTCATAGCCCATATCGAAAAGCTCGTCAACAGTCAGAGTTTTACCTATGACCATATTGGTCTTTATCTCAACCCCCATAGCGATAAGGTTATCGACCTCCTTCTGCACGATCGTCTTGGGAAGTCTGAACTCGGGGATTCCGTAAACAAGCACGCCGCCCGCCGCGTGAAGAGCCTCAAATACGGTTACGGAATAGCCTTTTTTCGCAAGGTCGCCCGCACAGGTAAGTCCCGAGGGGCCTGAGCCTACTATTGCTACCCTTCTTCCGTTTTTCTCTGCGGTCTGGGGCACTTTATCCGAATGAGCGTTATGCCAATCGGCAACGAAGCGCTCAAGCCTGCCGATACCTACAGATTCGCCCTTTATTCCTCGCACACATCTGCTCTCGCACTGACTTTCCTGCGGACACACTCTGCCGCATACTGCAGGCAGGCTGGAGCTTTGAGAGATAATAGAATAAGCGCCCTCAAAATCGCATTCGCGGATCTTGGCGATAAATTCAGGGATGTTGATATTTACAGGGCATCCCGCAACGCAAGGGCTGTTCTTACAGTTAAGACAGCGCATCGCCTCGTCTATAGCTGTAGCCTCGTCGTAGCCGAGTGCCACTTCAAAAAAATTATGTTTTCTTTCCTCGGGGCTCTGCGTAGGCATTTCGTTGCGCTTGGGATTCATATTAGCCATTACTATTGCCCCCTTTTTTGTAGAGATTGCAGGTCTGCTCGTGCGCGTGGCGTTCAAAATCGCGGTACATCGACGAGCGCGAGATAGCCTCGTCAAAATCCACCTCATAGCCGTTAAAATCAGGACCGCTTACGCAAGCAAACTCGGTTACGCGCTTTCCGTCGCGTATAAGGGTAAGACGACAGCCACCGCACATACCCGTTCCGTCTATCATTATAGGATTCATTGAGACGGTACATGGAATTCCCGAGGGGCGTACTGCCTCAACTACGAATTTCATCATAACGAGAGGACCTATAGTTATCACCTCGTCAAAGCGCTCTCCGGCTAAGAGCATCTCGCGAAGCGGAACACACACGTTGCCCTCCCTGCCGTAAGGGCCGTCGTCGGTCATTACGAAAAGACGCGCCGACGCCGCCTTGAATTCCTCCTCAAGTATGAGAAGATCCTTTGAACGAAAGCCTATTATTGAGGTTACCTCGCATCCAAGAGCCGCAAGGCGCTCGGCTATGGGCAGTGCTATAGCACATCCAACACCTCCGCCTACGATACAGACTCTCTTTAAGCCGTCAAGCTTGGTCGGCTCTCCGAGAGGACCTACGAAGTCGCTTATATATTCTCCCTCTTCCTTAAGGTTCAGAAGCTCTGTAGTTGCTCCGACTATCTGAAATATTATTCTGACACTTCCACGGGCTCTGTCATATCCCGCCACGGTAAGCGGAATTCTCTCGCCGTCGTTATTAACTCTGAGGATTATAAACTGCCCCGGCTCTGCCTTGGCAGCTACGAAGGGCGCTTCTATTTCCATCATCGTTACGGTAGAATTAAGCGCCTTTTTTGTCAAAATTCTGTACATTAACCTTTACCTCTTTATATAAAGTCCTCACGTTTGCGAGGACGTGCTTAGCAGTTCTTAATATTTTATCACAAAAGCGCTTATTTTTCAAGTGCTTTTTATTCAAAAAAGCCTTCTTTAACTGCTTTTTTCGGACTTTATGCAATTTGTATATTTTAAAATATATTTATGTACAAAATAGACAAAATTTTAACTATCCTCTTGACTTTCTCATTTATTATGATATAATTATTCTACCAATCTATAAACTTACGGAGGTTTATTATGTCAAAAAGATTAATCGCGTTGCTTTTGAGCATCATTATGATACTCATGGTCTTTGTCGGTTGTAACGACACTACAACAAACCAGACAACAGACCCTACAGGCACTAACGCAACCGAAAACAACCAAACTGATGCTCCCGCTCAGTCAAAGGTTCCCGACGGGTACATTTCTCTCGCAGAAAACGGCGTTGCTAACTACAGAGTTGTATTTGATGCTGATCTTCCCGCCAAGACTTACGACAGCTTTGGAAAATACATTCTCAGAACAAAGAGCAAGACCGGTGCTGACCTTGATATCTCTGCCGATAGCTCTACTCCCTACACAGAGGGCGCAAAGGAAATACTTATCGGTAATACCGACCGTGCAGTCAGCGCTAAGTATGCTTCTCAGGTAAAAATGGGCGAAAGCCTCGTTTGCTATGATGCGGAAACTCAGGCGATCGTTATCGTCGCAGGCAGTGATGACGCTCTTGTCAACGCTGTTGCAAAGTTCTTTGAGGATTACGCAAACGCAAAAGACAGATATTTTGCGGTTCCCGCTACACTCAAGGATGAGGTTAAGATAAACTTCCCCATAGATAACGTTACGTTCGGTAACGTAGATCTTACCGAGTTCGCAGTTGTTTATCCCGAAGACGCTGATCTTCTCACAAAGTATGCGGCTTTCAACCTCGTTGACTACATCGAGATCAATATGGGTATCACTCTTGAGGTTTACGATGACAGTGAGACGGCTCGCGAGCATGAGTTCCTCGTAGGCGAGACCAACCGTTCCGAATCCGACGTCTCAGTTTTCTTTGGCGATGGCGAATATCTGCTTATGCAGAACGAGGGCAAGATAGTTATGCAGGGCGAGGGCATCTACGTCGGCGCGGCTGTTGGCGCTCTTATTTCCTTCTATCTTGAAAGCGGCGACGAGGAGATCAGCCTTGACGCTATCCCCACCGAAGCTATAACCGAGGAATACGTTCCCGCAACCTACTGCTCCAACGTTATCCTTATGATAGGCGACGGCATGGGCTTCAATCATATCGAAATGGCTCTTCAGAACGGACTTGATACCTTCTACGCTCAGGAGCTCGACTCTAAGGGCAGCGCTATCACAAGATCTCAGTCGGTTATTAACGGCAGTGCAAGCTATACCGACAGTGCGGCTTCCGCAACTGCTCTTGCGTGTGCTTACAAGACCATCAACGGCTATCTTGGTATGGATCCCAACAAGAATTCCGTAAAGAACGTTCGTGAGCTTGCTCATGAAGCGGGCGCACAGACCGCGGTCGTAACCACCGATACCATAACCGGTGCTACTCCCGCAGGCTTCCTCTGCCACCACGACGACAGAAACGACTCCTCTATCCTCAAGACTCAGATAACCAATCTTGAGAAGGAAGGTAAGGTCGACTACCTCGCAGGCAGCGTTGGTGATAATCTCACCGTTGAAACGAGAAAGGCTCTTAAGACTATTGCCGACACAGAGGATCCCTTCTTCATCATGGTAGAGGGTGCTTATATCGACAAGGTTTCTCACAATAACGACTACTCTGCTGCTATAAAGAACGTTATCCGTTTCAATGACGCTATCGCTTACTCTCTTATGTTCGCTATGTGTCATCCCGGCACTGCTGTTATCGTTACCGCTGACCACGAGTGCGGCGCTCTTAATGAGAAGCCCAGTGCAAAATACGGCTACGAATATACCAGCGGCAACCACACCAACAGAGACGTTCCCCTTTACGCCTTTGGTCCTGAGGTTGATGTCTTCAACGAAGTAGAGACCGAGAACATTGACATCGCAAGATTTATCGCTATGGTATTTGGCGAAAACACCTTCGGTCAGTCTACCCCCGTTCCCCCCAAGCCCCAGAATTAATAAACTCGATCAGGCGGCTCACTCGAGCCGCCTGATTTTTTAGTCTCTATTGTTCTTTATTCATTCATAAAATGTTGCTAAAATAGTCATAATTTTGTTGTATAATTAAATATCTATTACTTTTGGTAAGAAACCTTAGGAGAATTGATGTTTTTTTGCAAGGATACTGTTAGCGACGGCATTGAGCTGTCGGTGATAGAATGTAATAAATTCAAGGCGGGAGTTATAGCCTTTTCGCTTACCCTTCCCCTTTCGAAGAAGGCGGTGGCGCACGGGCTTATCCTTTCGGGCCTGCTCAGGCGAGGTACGGCGAAATATCCGTCCATGGCAGCACTCAACCGCCGTCTTGACGAGCTTTACGGCTCTTATATAGAGGTAAAAAGCGTGCATCTTGGAAGCAATATGTCGCTCGTGCTTACCGCTGAGGTGCTTGATAACAAGTATATTCCTGACGGCACGGATGCGCTTGGCGGTGTCATCGACATAATTGCCGACATACTTCTCCACCCTATCTTGTGCGAGGACTGCTTTGATAAGAAGCTGCTTGATCAGGAGATACGCGTAGCGCTTGACAATCTCGAGGCTGAGATAAACAATACCCGAGTTTACTCAGTAAGACGATGCTCCGAGCTTATGCGTGGAGACTCGTCAATTTATCCTACAGTAAGCGAGCTTAAGGAGCTGGTGGCATCCACCACATACGAGGACGTTATTGCCTTGAGAAAGAAAATGCTTTCATCATCTCCTCTTGAAGTGTTTTACATAGGAGACACGCCAAGGTCGGCTATTGCGGACAAGCTTCGCTCAACCTTTGCCTCTCATTCTTTTAATACTCAACACGCCTCAAATTCGGTCTCGCCCTTAAGGAGAGAAAGCTTCGTTGAGGCGCGTGAAAAAATGCCCGTCTCACAAAGCAAGCTTGCAATGGGATTTTCAAGCGGAGTATGTATATCCGAGAATGACGATACCTACTACACAGCGCTTATGCTCAACGAGATATTCGGCGGCTCTGCCTCCTCAAAGCTCTTTCTCAACGTTCGTGAGAGGATGAGCCTATGCTATTACTGCGCTTCATCATTCAGTATATACACAGGCGTTATGACGGTGTCAAGCGGCATTGAAGCCGACAAGCTTGATATAGTCAAGGGCGCTATCCTTGAAGAGCTTGAGGAGATAAAGCGAGGAAATATATCCGAGAGTGAATTTTCTGCCGCAAGAAAATCCATTCTTCACGGCTACAGACAGCTTTATGACAGTCCCTTTGATCTTCAGTCCTTCTATAGTGGGCGAATGGCGTTGGGTATTAACGATACGGTCGAGGACTGCACCGATAATCTTATGAGAGTAACAAAGCAGGACGTAGTTGCTCTTGCCGAAAAGATCACGCTTGACGCGCTCTTCTTTATTGAGGGGGATTCAGGAAGCGGAGCGGATGAGGAGGACGAAAATGAGTAAAAATACACCTGACCGTTCTCTTATAAAAAGCGCTCTTCTCTGCGAGGAATACACGCTTTTTTCTCACCCCTCGGGGCTTAAGATATACGTTTTCCCAAAAAAGCTGACTACAACCTACGCAGTCATGGGGGTTAGCTACGGCTCTATCTGCAATCGATTTTCTCCCGACGGTTCGGGGGAAATGATCACCGTTCCCGACGGAATAGCTCATTTTCTTGAGCACAAGCTTTTCACAAACGAGGACGGTAGCGATTCATTTGAGCGCTTCGCGGAATACGGCGCGGACGCCAATGCCTATACGTCCTTCAATAAGACCGCATATCTTTTTAGCTGTACCGACAACTGCGCGCAAGCGCTCGGAGAGTTGATAGATTTCGTAACCCACCCATATTTCACAGACGAATCGGTGGCATCCGAGATAGGAATTATCGCAGAGGAAATAAAGATGTACGACGACAGTCCCTCTGACCGTTGCTTCTACGGAATGCTTGAGGGAATGTACGAGCATCACAGTATCCGCAGAAACATCTGCGGATCGCTCGACTCGATATCCAAAATAACCAAAGAAACTCTTTACGACTGCTACAACGCCTTTTACAATCTTGGAAATATGGCGCTGATTGTCTGCGGAGACGTAGATCCAGACGATATCCTCTCCATAGCTAACGCTCATCTGCCCTTGACATCACCCGAATTTATGACAGTTGCGGACAACGAGAACAATAGCGAGAGCGACAAGGTATTTCTCCCTTACGTTGAACAAAGGATGCAGGTAGCAAAGCCAATATTCAACATAGGAATAAAGGACGTAAGTATTCCGAACGATCCTGACGAGAGACTGAAAAAGGATGCCGCTATGGCAATACTTGACGAGATGATCTTCTCGCGCGCAGGAAGGCTCTACAACGATCTTTTTGAGAGAGATATCATCTCTCCCCACTTCTCGTACGGATACGCGATAAACAAGAGCGTTGCCTACAACTCTATTGCCGGCGAAGCAGACGATCCCAAGCTTGTACTAAAGGAGATATTGCTTTATATCGACCGTCTCAGACAAGAGGGGCTCTCAGAGGAGGATTTTCTCCGTGGAAAACGGGTTATGTATTCGGAATTTGTGAAATCCTTTGACTCTACCGACAATATCGCCAATAATCTTCTCGCCTTCTTCTGTGAGGACGGAGAGCTTCTCTCCTACGCAGAGACAATCGAGTCTATAACCTTTGAGGACGTTTGCGAGCTTTTTGGGGATAGCTTTTCTCCAGACCGCATCACTCTTTCGGTGGTAAAGCCGCTAAAAAATCTATAAAAAGGAGTAAAATATGACAACTCTATCCTTCCCCGGTCTTAATATTGGAGAATTTAAGATCGATCCCGTTGCGATACGCATCGGCGACAGTTTTGAGATACGCTGGTACGGTATTCTTATAGTAACCGGCATCATCCTTGCCTTTCTCTACGCTTGCTTCCGCGCAAAGCAAGAGGGCATCTCCTTTGATCACATGCTTGACATCACGCTTTTCACGGTCGTCTTTGCCGTTATAGGTGCAAGAGCCTACTACGTTCTGACCTCTCTTGATCAATACGATAGCTTCCCTGAAATGATAGCTATCTGGAACGGCGGTCTTGCAATTTACGGAGCTATTATCGCGGGAGCGATAACTATTTTCGTCGTATGTAAGATAAAAAAGCTGTCGGTGCTGAAAATGCTTGACGCCGCGGGCCCCGCTGTTATGATAGGACAGATAATCGGTCGCTGGGGCAACTTCTGCAATGGCGAGGCTTACGGCGGCGTAGTGTCTGAAGACAGTCCGCTCTATTTTCTCAGAATGGGCATCTCTCCCCACAATATCGAGGGCGTTAACGGTATGGCTTACGTTCATCCCACATTCTTCTACGAGTCAATGTGGAATCTCATAGGCTTTATCCTTATCAATCTCCTTTATAAAAAGAAAAAGTTCGACGGTCAGATAGTGCTGATGTATATCACCTGGTATGGATTTGGCAGAATGCTTATAGAGGGACTTCGTACAGACAGCCTCTACGTAGGCGTGTTCCGTATCTCTCAGGTAGTTGGCTTCGTATGCTTCGTATGCGGCTCTGTGGCTTTGATATTCAACCTTGCAAGAGCTTACAGAAAAAAGAAGGACGGAGAGGAATACGCTCCTACCTACAAGAAGATGTCCAAGCCCGGTGCTATTTTTGAGGGTGCGGAGGACGCTCCCGAGGAGAGCGCAAGCGCAGAGACCGACGAGAGCGAAGAAAAGGAAGAAGCAGAGGATCTGCTTCAGAAGTTTATGGATGAGGAAGCTAAGAGCTTTGAGGAGGACAAAAACAATGGCGAAGATAATTAACGGAAAAGAAATATCAGCTACTATAAGAGCCGAGATAAAGGAAGCAACAGAAAAGCTCGTCGCAGAGAGCGGCGTGCGCCCCGGACTTGCTGTAATTATAGTTGGCGAGGACCCCGCGTCTCAGGTCTACGTTCGCAATAAAAAACGCGCGTGCGACGAGGTGGGATTCTATTCCGAGTCCTACGAGCTTCCCGAAAGCACAACTCAGGACGAGCTTAACGCGCTCGTTGACAGACTCAACAAGGATGATAAGATCCACGGAATTCTCTGCCAGCTCCCTCTCCCCAAGCATCTTGATGAGAACGAAGTAATTATGAGAATAGATCCGAAGAAGGACGTTGACGCCTTCCACCCCGAAAACGTGGGCAAGATAATGATAGGCGATTATTCATTCCTTCCCTGCACCCCCGCGGGCGTTATGGCTCTCCTTGAGAGAAGCGGAATTGACGTTTGCGGCAAGGAGTGTGTTGTC
>CALCTA010000096.1 GCA_937893945.1 uncultured Clostridia bacterium
TTCCGCGAAAGGCGGATGTGGCGGCGTTATCGGAGCTACCGCAGTAGTTATTACCGCTGTTCTTGGTCTTGGCGCAGTTGCTCTTAGAAGAAAAGATAACTGACATCTAATAAAAACAAATAACGCCGTAGGCTAAGCCTACGGCGTTATTCTTATTTAAAGCTTTTAAAGTTCCTCGACTGTATTGACTCCGTCGAGATTGCTCAGAAGTGTTACAAGCTCCTGATGCGATTGCTTTTTAGGCATCTGAAGCGAGAATATCGCGCAAGCTTGCTTGTCGCCGTTCTCGGTCTTGGTTATCTCTATGTCCTTGATGTATATGCCGCTGTTCTTTATCGTATCCACTATCGAGCCAAGATTTTGCGCTCCGGTGTATTCTACGTAAAGGTTAAAGGTGCGTGAGTTTCTGAATACCGAATACTCAAGCTTTACAAATGCAAGCTCGGCTACGAGAATTATGACGGTTGCAAGCACCGCGCCCTCAAAAAATGCCGCTCCGCAGCACAGACCGACGATAGCCGAGGTCCAAAGACCTGCCGCAGTCGTAAGTCCCTTTACCTGCTTGCGCTTGGTTACGATTATCGTTCCCGCGCCGATAAAGCCGACGCCTGCTATGACCTGTGCGCCCAGACGCGCCATATCGGTGTTAGCACCAAGCTCAAGAGCGAGATATTGGCTCGTCAGAGTGGTCATGGCCGCGCCCAAGCAGATAAGTATATGTGTTCTGAATCCCGCAGGACGTCTCTTGCGCTCACGCTCAAGACCGATAAATCCGCCGCAGATGACCGCAAGCACAAGTCTCACTATTACTGTCAACCAGCCTATATCGTCAGTTCTTAAAAAATTCAAACATTCAAGCATATTATTCCCTCCTCACGACTGTCAAAGTTCTTCGATCTTCTTCACTGCCTCTATGGTGGCTATTTCGGTTACCACCGAGGAATGAGAGGTCTTTTTAGGAAGCTGAAGAGAAAAAATGGCGCTTGGGTATTTATTGTCAGCCTGCTTTGCCTTTACAAATTCAACGTCGTAAATTCTTACGTTTTTGGTACGCAAGCGCTCGGTTATCTTAGTCAGATCGTCAGCCTTCTCAAACTCTACGTAGAGGTTGACGTTTCTTGAATGCGAAAGGATAAAAGCCTCAAGCTTGGAGAAAATAGCGGTAGTCAGAATAATAAGCGTGCAGCCTATAAGCGCACCTGCGTAGAAGCCAGAGCCTATCGCAAGTCCCATACACGCGGATGCCCACAGACCTGCGGCAGTAGTCATACCCTTTACCTGCTGATTACCCGTAATTATTATCGTTCCTGCGCCAAGGAAACCGATACCGTTGATGACCTGTGCGCCGAAACGGGCAATATCCGAGTTAAGCAAGGTAGAGACCTGCTCGCTCCAGAGAGAGTACATACACGCGAGATATTCGCCGAGTATCATAGTAAGGCTTGCGCCTACACAAACCAATATGTAAGTACGAAAGCCCGCGGGGCGATTCTTTTTTCCTCTTTCGATACCTACGATTCCGCCGCAGAAGGTAGCCACCAAAAGTCTTATGATCACTTCAGCTAATGACATATTCTCTCTCCTTTCCCATAAAAGCAAAAACGCTCTTATGATTTAATATTGTCTTATCAATATATTATACACCATAAGAGCGCATTTTGCAAGTATATTTTTGTTTTTTAGTTGATTTTACTAAGAAAGCTTGAGATTTTCTCAACACCCGTGAAATAATTAAAAGCTCCGCTGAGTGAAACGCCAACTAAATTCCCCTTTTTGTCAAAAAGCGGCGCTCCGCATCCGTCCTCTCCGAGAGAGAGATCGACCTGCATTAGTCCGTCAAAGCGCAGGATATCTCCATCTTGCTCTATTCTGACCGACCGCGAGGGATGCGACATAACTCCCGCCAGAAGCGCGCAGGCATAGTCAGGCGCTCCGCAAGAGCTGACGGCTATAAGCTCCTCGCCCTGAGGCAAAGAGCTGCTCTCAGCAAGCGTAGCCGATACCAGATCCTCGGCTGATATTCTGTACAAGGTCAGCCTCCCCTCTCGGTCGTATCTTACCTCCTCAACAGGAATATCCTTACCGTTGTGAAGTCTTACATATATTCGTCCGCGCTCACCCTTGAAGGCAGGCGCGCCCGAAAGTATCCATCCGTCCTCACTTACTATCACTCCGCTGATACTGTCTCCGCCAAGCTCGTCTGCTACTCCTAAGCGCAGGCTGACGCTCGACTCTATGGAGCGTCTCGCCGCCTCCTCGCTCTCAAAAATACCGCTGTATAAAGCTTCTGACTCCCCGGGCGGTGATTGTGGCTCTTCCTTCTTCATAGCAATGACCAGAAACACAGTTACGACCGCCACAAGTATCAAGAGAGCCACCAGCACGGTCCACAAGGGCTTATTTTTTCGTTCTGGGGCGATCTCTTGCCGCTCCCGCTCATACAGGAATATAACGTCTTGTCGCTCTTCCTTGGGGCATATCGCGCCGCCACCGCGCTCTCTCTCCTCTTGCCTTTCTTTTTTATATTCATTCATTATAATCTCACCTCAAAAAAAGCGTGCCTCGGGAAGAATGGCGAAGTGTCCAAACTATCCGAAGCACGCTCTGCTGCATCTGTCCGATACTGCAATTATTTTTTGCTGAGAGTATAATATTTTATTCGCTTTCAAGGCTGAAGGTGAAGCAACAGTTTTTGCCATACTCGCTCTCCACCCATATCTGCTCGTTGTGAGATTCGATTATGGTCTTTGATATAAACAAGCCAAGGCCTGTTCCGTTCTTATTAAGACCGCGGCTCTTGTCGCTCTTATAGAAGCGCTCAAAAACGTAATTTATATCTGCCGGAGCGATTCCCTGCCCCTCGTTATAAATGCTTACGTGTACCTTTCTTCCCTTTGCGCGTTTTACCGATATTCTGAATTTTCCGCCGTTCTCGGCAAACTTAACGGCGTTATCGCAGACGTTGTAGAACACCTGATATATCGCGTCAAGATCGGCAAGCACGTTTATTCTCTCATCAGGGCAGTCAAACTCAACGTCAAGTCCTTTAGCGGTTATCTTCTGCTCAAAGGAAATGAGTATCTGCCGCGCCATCTCGCATATATCAAAGGATACGGGCGTGAACTTACGGTCGCCTGCCTGAATACGCGAGAGATCGAGAAGCGTGTTTACAAGCCGTGAGAGACGCTTTATCTCGCTTGAAACTATCTGCAGATAATACGTGTGCTGCTCGGGTGGGATAACTCCGTCAAGTATGCCGTCTATAAATCCCGATATAGAGGTCATAGGGCTTCTAAGATCGTGCGAGACGTTTGACATAAAGCTGTTTCGCATATTGTCGTAATTGTCAAGCGACTCAGCCATATTGTTGAAGGTCGCCGCAAGCTCGGACACCTCATCGTTTCCTCGCACGGGAACTCGCACGTCGAACTTGCCCGAAGCAAAGCGCTTTGCCGCCGAGCTTATCTCGCGCAGAGGCGCGATAACTCGCTCGCTTATGAAGTAAACAGCTATGAGAGCCGCAAAAAGAACCCAGAGGATCGAGCTCATTATCATTCTGATAACCACCTCGAGCAGCTCCTTGAGCATAGTCGATTCAGCGCAGACTATCACCGCTCCTCTGTACTCTCCCTCGCCATTTTTTATAGCGAGAGCCTGAAGCATTTTTACTTCCGAGAACATCCCACCGTTCTCGCCCGAGTGCGCATACTCGTCGGTATTCTTCAAGCCGTCAAGGACCTCTTGCGGCACTCCCTTTTCCTCAAGTATCAGAGCATCCTCGTTGCCTGCTCTGAGCAGTATTTTTCCGCTCTCGTCAAGCAACAGCACGGTTATATCCTCGGCATTGAGAGATATAAAGTCAAGCGTCTGCAAAAGATTTTCGCCCTCAAGCGCCTTAAGCTCACCAAGATCGTCGCAATGACTGCTGTGGAGCATAGAGGACATATAGGCGCGGGAGGCTTCCGCACAGTTGTTCATCACCGTTTCCTTGTTTTCGGTAGAAAACCTTCCCACCACCGACACAGTGATGACCACCACTATCGCGAAGCTCAATATTATTATCAGCATAAATGCCGAAACGTATTTTGAAAATACACTCTTAAACATAGCCTCTCCTAAAAGCAATAAGGCTGTTTGGCAGAAACGCAAAACAGCCTTAATTTATGTACGCGGCTGCAAGATATCAGCCTAAAACCTCAAATTTATAGCCTACGCCCCAAACCGTCTTGAGCGACCACTTGTCCGAAACACCGTCAAGCTTTTCGCGCAGACGCTTTACGTGAACGTCAACGGTTCTGGAGTCTCCAAGATAATCAAAGCCCCATACCTTGTCAAGCAGCTGATCGCGTGTAAATACGCGGTTGGAGTTAGAAGCAAGGAAGTAGAGCAGCTCAAGCTCCTTGGGAGGAACGTCCACGGGCTTGCCGCAGAGCTTCAGCTCGTACTTCTGATGGCTTATCTCTATATTTTCAAACTTGATAACGTCCTCGTCGTTCTGAACGCTGTGAGACTGATAACGGCGAAGCACCGCCTTTACTCTCGCGCTAAGCTCCTTCATATCAAAGGGCTTTACCACGAAATCGTCAGCGCCAAGCTCAAGTCCGAGCACCTTGTCGAAAACCTCTCCCTTAGCGGTTATCATAATGATAGGCTTTGAGGAGATCTCGCGAATCTCGCGGCATACCTGCCAACCGTCCTTCTTGGGAAGCATAATATCGAGAAGCACGATATCTGGATCGTATATCTTAAAGAAATTCAAGCCCTCAGCACCGTCGTTTGCGCTCTTTACGGCGTAACCCTCGTTTTCAAAATAGAGCTTGAGCAGATCGCATATATTGGTATCATCGTCAACAATAAGAATTTTTGTGTCGAGCATTTTTTACCTCCGTGATAAGCAAAACAACCGACTACGGTCTTCTATCATCTAATTATAACACACATTTCTCTTATTTGCAAATACTTTTTTGCTTTTTTTACAGAAATGTCTTACTTTTCTTCAAAACACTACGGTTTTTTCACACAAACGCCATTTTTTAGCCTCAAAGCGCAAAAAATATCTCAAATTTTGAAGAACTCTCTTGCAAAAAGAATGAGGTTATAGTATAATAATATGGTAAATTGATATTACTATGCTTTTATAGGACGGTAAAAAAATGAAACTTGGAATTGTTGGACTTCCCAACGTTGGAAAAAGCACACTCTTCAACGCTCTGACTAATGCAGGAGCTGAATCTGCAAACTACCCCTTCTGCACTATAGAGCCTAACGTAGGCGTAGTGGCTGTGCCCGATTCTCGCCTTGATTATCTTGCAAAAATGCACAACCCCGAAAAATATACACCCGCAGTTATCGAATTCGTTGACATCGCGGGACTCGTTAAGGGCGCTTCTCGCGGCGAGGGCCTTGGAAACAAGTTCCTCTCGCACATCCGTGAGGTTGACGCTATCCTTCACGTCGTCCGTTGCTTCGAGGACGACAACATTATTCACGTTGACGGCTCTATCAACTCGCTTCGCGACCTTGAGACCATCAATCTTGAGCTTATCTTCTCGGACATCGAGATGGTCGAGCGCCGCATTGACCGCACCAAGAAGGCTATGAAGGGCGACAAGACGCTCGCAGGTGAGCTTGCGGTATTTGAGAAGCTTCACGCGGCTCTCTCCGAGGGCAAATGCGCGCGTGAGGTAGAGCTTGACGAGACCGAGCTTGCGTGCCTCTACGACACTCCCCTGCTCTCTATGAAGCCGGTCATCTACGTCGCGAACGTAAGTGAGGATGAGGCAGGCAGCGAGCCTGTAGGCAACCGCAACTACGACGCTCTCAAGGCTCAGGCAGAGAAAGAACACTCGCAGATAATCGCTATCTGCGCTCAGCTTGAAGCTGAGATAGCAGAGCTTGACGCTGAGGAAAAGGCACTCTTCCTCGAAGACCTCGGAATTGCCGAAAGCGGTCTTGACAGACTTATCAAGGCAAGCTACGCGCTCCTCGGACTTATCAGCTATCTTACCGCAGGACCTCAGGAGGTACGCGCTTGGACTATCACCAAGGGCACTAAGGCTCCCGGGGCTGCCGGAAAGATACACAGCGATTTTGAGCGTGGATTTATTCGCGCCGAGATAGTTTCGTTTGACGATCTCGTAAAGTACGGCTCTATGGCGGCTGTCAAGGAAGCAGGTCTCTATCGCAGCGAGGGTAAGGAATACGTTATGAAGGACGGAGACATAGTTCTCTTCCGCTTCAACGTCTGAGGTCTTTTATGAGAATGAGAAAGAAAAAGCACGGTGCTGAGCGAATTGAAGCCTGTGCCGAGCTTAGAATAGCCGACGCTTCTGTTATGAAGGACGGCTTTGAGGGCATATTTGAGAATAACGCCCCCGTACATATAGAAATAGGCTGTGGCAAGGGAAATTTCGCTTGCGGAATGGCAAAGAAGCATCCTGACGTGAACTTCATCGCCGTTGAGCGCGTTTCAGACGTATGCTGTATAGCGCTTGAGAAGGCAAAGGCATCGGCAGACGAGCGCAAGAGCGACAATCTGCGCTTCCTTATCGGCGACGCGAAGATACTTGGTGAGAACATAAAGCCTCACTCGCTTGACTGCGTGTATCTCAACTTCAGCGACCCTTGGCCTAAAAAGGGACACGCCAAGCGCAGACTTACTCACCGCACCTTCCTTGAGCTTTACAAAAATCTTCTAAAAGAGGACGGACTTCTCCGTCTCAAGACCGATAACGTCGGACTTTTCGATTTCAGCCTTGAGGAATTTGAGGCAGTGGGCGCGACTGTCATCTGGCAGACACGCGACCTGCACAACAGCGAGAAGAATGCCGACAACGTTATGACCGAGTATGAGAAGAACTTCTCCGAAAAAGGCTTCCCCATCTGCTCGGCGTGGGTAAAATTCAACTGATAAGAATGGAGCGCAAATGGAGCTTTCAGGCGTACTTATAGTCAACAAGAACGAGGGAATGACCTCGCATGACGTAGTGAACAGAATACGCCGACTCTACGGCACTCGCCGCGTAGGACACACAGGCACACTTGATCCGCTCGCTACGGGCGTTCTGGTAGTACTTATCGGCAGAGCGGCTAAGGCGGCGGAATATCTCACCGCCAACACTAAGGAATATATCGCAACGCTCCGTCTCGGTATCACAACAGATACCGAGGATATAACGGGCACAGTGCTTACAAGAAGCGACACTCTCCCCTCGCCTGACGAGGTGAAGGCGGCGTGTGAGAGATTCGTTGGAGACATAATGCAGACTCCGCCGATGTACAGCGCACTCAAGGTAGGCGGGCAGAAGCTTTGCGACCTTGCAAGACGTGGAGTTGAGGTCGAGCGAGAGGCTCGCCCGATAACCGTTTTCTCAATAGACTGCGAGCCTACCGAGTGCGAAAGCGACTATATCCTCAGAGTTTCCTGCTCGTCGGGAACTTATATAAGAACGCTCTGCGCCGATATAGGCAAGAGCCTTGGATGTGGGGGCGCGATGGCTACACTCTGCCGCTCGCGAGCGGGAGATTTTGAGCTTGGCAAGAGCTACACGCTTGATGCACTTGAGCAAATGAGTGAGAGCGAGCGTGAGGCGATTCTCTGCCCCATAGAATCGCTCTTTTCGGATCTTCCCACCGTATATCTGCCGCCATTTTACGAGAAGCTTTCGCGAAGCGGCTGTGAAATATATCAAAAGAAGATAAGAACCGCCTACGCCGTAGGACAGCGTGTACGCCTTTGCTCCGAGCGAAAAGAATTTTACGCGCTCGGCGAGGTCCGCGAATACGAAAACGGCAGCGCGATAAAATCAATAAAATTATTTGACGTATAAAAAAGATCCGCAGAAAGGGCGTGCAAAATTAGCGGGAAAATCGCAAAATCTTTCACTAATACACGGTAGGGGCGAACTGCGTTCGCCCGCGGGAGACCGCAGGTCTCCCCTACGGATAAAAAAAGCTCCGCAGTAAACAAATAATTAGCCCCGACAGATTTTAAGGTCTGTCGGGGTTAGTTTTTTCTGTTCGACAAATTGAAATTTTACTGTGCATCTTTGTTGAATGAATTGCAATGGAAACTTCCATTGCTGTAGGTCAGTTCTTCGCCATCAATGTATATCGCTCCGTTTTTACATTCAAAGGAAAATCTTGGTTCGTTCAATATCATCCTTGATATAACTTGAATTTGTTCAAAAGAAGTCAAGTCAAAAATATCGACACTCATATAAGACAGACCAGAACCCGATGTGTTATAGGACACAAGGTCTTTTGTGCCGTTGTTGTCATAATCCCACAAGCATAATTGATGGTGATATCCACCAATAGTATCATATCTGTAAATCGTATGATTTACCATCAAAAAGCAATGTGCGTCACTCACCCAAAATACTTCAATATCGGATGTTTCATCAGAAATGCTTTTGGGGGTAATGTTCACAGTTCGGATAATGTTATCCGTGTTGTAGTTATAATCCTTTTCACCGCCACGGATGTATCCATCGCTTTTCAAATTTTCCAGAAATTCATCACAGTGAAGATTGTTCGTCGTATTATAATCCGGAATAAAATAGCCTGTTTCGCTCTGTGTGTTTTTGCTTGGGTTGTTGGTTTCATTTGAAGTACTTGCCTCTGTTCTTCTATCCGAAGAGCAACCCGACAATGCCAGCATGAATGTCATCAATAAAATAAATGCTATAAGTTTTTTCACTTTGAAAGCCTCCTTTATCAAATCCTTATTTATCGTTCTGTTTTATCGCCAGTTTCGCCTTTGTATTACAAAGGCATAGGGCAAAGCCCATACGCCTTGACGAGACACGAGCGTGTTCATAGGCTCCCTTGTGTAAAGGGAGCTGTCGCGTTAGCGACTGAGGGATTGTAGCGTC
>CALCTA010000097.1 GCA_937893945.1 uncultured Clostridia bacterium
CGCAACCGCGAGGTTGCAATTCATTGCGTGTTCTCCGTTAAGGATAACACGCATTCGTCTCCGCTTTTTATTACTGTATCGCTTTCTTCTTCCATCTGCCTGCGGCGTAGAATATGGCTGTGAGTATCGCGCCTATTACCCACGAGGAGAGCAAGGAGATCTGAATACACTCGCTTCTTCCGTAAGGAAGCTCTGCCGTTCTCGTGAGATAGGATATTCCGTATGCTATCGGCACTCTTATCGCAACCGTTGTGATAAGCGAGATCCACATAGGCGTCATGGTGTCGCCCGCGCCGCGCATGATTCCCGAAAGGCTCTGCGTAACGGCAACGGCTATGTATCCGACGGCGAGTATGGTCATAAGATAGTAGCTCATCTCAACGAGCTCGTCCGTCTCAGAAAAGACGCGCATAAGATTCTTTCCGAACAGAAGTATCACGCCCGTGATAGTAGCCGAGCAACCTACCGCCATAAGAGTTCCCTGCTTTGCGCCCTTGGTAACTCTGTCGTAAAGTCCCGCGCCGACGTTCTGTCCTGCATAGGTGGTAAGCGCCGTACCGAAGGAGAAGTTAGGCATCATAGCAAAGCCGTCAACTCTCATAGTTACTACGTTTGCGGCGATAAACTGCTCGCCGAAGCAGTTGGTCAGCGACTGAACTATTATCATCGCGGACGAGAATATAGCCTGAGTAAGTCCCGAGGGGATACCGAGACGGACTATCGTCTTCACATACTGCTTTTTAGGTTTTAAGAAGCGCAGACCGAAGTCAAAGCAATCGCGCATTTTTGAAAGCTTTATAAGGCAGAGTGCTGAGGACACGAACTGCGAAATTACCGTAGCGACCGCAACGCCCGCAACGCCTATGCCCACGACCTTAACAAAGAATATATCAAGACCAATGTTAAGCACAGTCGCAACGAGCAGATATATAAGCGCCGAAATCGAATCTCCAAGTCCTCTCAGAACTCCGCTGAGAATGTTGTAATACGCCATTCCCGCCATACCGACGAGACATACCATAAGATACTCCGCGCACCAATCTATGATAGACGGAGGCGTTTTCAGCAGAACGAGCGCAGGGCGGATAAGCGGAGACGCCACCGCAATAAGAAGGAGACACGCCGCCGCGGTTACCGTGATACTGTTTCCTATGGAATAGGACAGTCCCTCGCGGTTCTTCGCGCCGAAATATTGCGATACCATAATGTTAGTACCTGCGGAAATACCTATAAAGAGCGCAAGCAGCATATTGAGCACGGGAGCCGCGCTTCCTACAGCGGCGAGCGCGTTGTCGCCTATTTCCTGACCTACAACGATGCTATCAACAGTGTTGTAGAGCTGCTGAGCGATATTTCCCACGAGCATAGGCAGGGTGAATATCGCAATACTTTTCCAAGGAGAGCCCACCGTCATATCAGTAGGAGCGAAGAGCCTCTTGATCATACCTTTTTTAGCCAATTTTTTAACCTCTATAAAATTTACTTAACACAATCTACAGTATATCATAAATTTCGACTTTTCGCAACCGCTTTTTGAAAATTAGCGGCGCTGAACAAATAAAAGTAAAGCTCAAAGTTAGATAAAAAATTCTTGACAGACTTAAACTTCTGTGATATAATACTTTTTGGCAAAATATTGGGATGTCGCCAAGCGGTAAGGCACCAGACTTTGACTCTGGCATCCGTCGGTTCAAATCCGGCCATCCCAGCCAGAAAAAAGCACTTGCGCAAGCAAGTGCTTTTTTCAACTAAATCCGTCCTTACGGACGG
>CALCTA010000098.1 GCA_937893945.1 uncultured Clostridia bacterium
CTCTTTGAGTTCGTGCATTGATACTTTATTTAATGTAGAACCAATCCCTCCGTCACGCTAACGCGTGCCACCTCCCTTTGCACAAGGGAGGCTCATTACCGCCCGACAGTACATCTAAAAGGTGTAACACACTATACCTTGAAGATCAAGACGTGTGAAAAAAGACAGAGAACGTGAAATTCTCTGTCTTTTTTGCCGTAGGGGCGAACTGCGTTCGCCCGCGGGCGTTCACAGAACGCCCCTACGAGGATGATTTTCTATCGGTAGGTAAAACCTGCTTTATGGAAGGCACCCTTTGAGGGCCTGTTTTTTGTATTTAAAGAAGCGGAATTCCGTTTTCCTCGCAGATGCGGAGAGTTTCGCTGTCCCACATGCTCGACTGTACCTCGCCGATGTGCGCGCAGCCCATCATAAGCATACAGAGGCGCGACTGACCGATACCGCCGCCGATAGTCAGGGGCAGCTCGTCGTTCAGCAGCATCTGATGGAAGGGAAGAGCGCGGCGATCGTCGCAGCCTGCGATAGTCAGCTGTCTGTCAAGCGCCTCGGCGTCAACTCTGATACCCATCGAGGAGATCTCAAGCGCTCTGCCAAGCACGTCGTCCCAGAAGAAGAGGTCGCCGTTGAGTGCCCAATCGTCGTAGTCGGGAGCGCGGCTGTCGTGAGGCTTGCCCGAGCGGAGCGCACCGCCTATCTGCATAATAAAGGCGGTCTTGTGCTCGCGCAGATACGCCGTCTCACGCTCACTTCCCGAAAGCTCGGGATAAAGATCCTCAAGCTCCTGAGAGGTGATAAAGGATACCTCACGGCAAAGCTCGGTCGTCAGCTGAGGGAAGCGCACGCGCAGGCGGTCGTTCGTGTCGCATATAGCGCCTACGATAGCCTTTACGATAAGCTTGAGATAATCTGTATTTCTCGTCTCGCGAGTGATTATCTTCTCCCAGTCCCACTGGTCAACGTATATCGAATGCACGTTATCAAGCCACTCGTCGCGCCGTATTGCGTTCATATCGGTGTAAAGTCCGTCTCCAACGCCGAAATTGTATCTCTTGAGCGCGAGTCTCTTCCACTTAGCAAGCGAATGTACTACCTGCGCGTCAAGACCGATTGCGGGGATGTCGAAGGAAACGGGGCGCTCCTTGCCTGAGAGGTTATCGTTAAGACCTGAATTCTCGGCAACGAAGAGCGGCGCGGTAACTCTCTTTAGGTGAAGCGCCGAGGAGAATTCAGCCTGGAATGTCCTCTTTATATATTCAATTGCTCTCTGCGTCTGATACGCGTCAAGCTGAGGGCGATATCCCTCGGGTACGAAAGTTTTGTTCATTATGTTCCGTCCTTTCTCTGCCTTGGCAGAGATACTATAATTTAGATATAATTATACAACAAACGTCTCTCAAAAGCAATAGCTTTTTAAAAAAAGTAGAGATCAGTGCGTAAAGTGGCTGGCGTCGGGGCAGACGATAGCTCCCAGCTCCTCTATCATATTGTGGAGCAGGCGCGCTTCCTCGCTGTCAGATGCCTTGTAATATACCTCTTTTTCCTCTCTGCGCGAGGTTACGAGCCCAGCGCTCTTGAGAAGCTTGAGGTGATGTGATACGGCGGGACTGCTCATATTCATAAGCGCGGAGAGATTGATAACGCATTCCTCGGAATGACAGAGTATCCAGAAGATGCGCAGGCGCGTGCCGTCAGCCACCTGTTTGAAAAGCTCGGCGATGGCAGAAAAGCTTCCGTCGTCCTTAGTCGTGGCAAGGATCTCTTCAATTTCGTTGTGTCCGTGATCGTGAGGAAGATGCAGCGACATATTTCTCTCCTTTCTTGCGATAATATTTCAGTTATTTCAGATCCTTTTTGTTAAAGCTGAAGAGTCCAAGACCCAAAAAGGCAGCGATGCCCGAAAGTGCGGGGAGTGTCAGATAAAGCACGTCGGAGAGCGAGTAGCTGTCGCCGGTGCCGATATAGCTCGTTGCCATACCTACGTTAAGTCTGTCGATGACCTTTATGACCTTTGTAAGCAGCTCGCTTTCCACAAAGGTTTGCGCCACGGCGCCGATGACCTGAGTGAAGCTGCCGACGAGAGTGAGAGCAAAGGTGAACGCGAGATAAAGTACGATAGCTATTCCAAGGTTCTTTGAGCAGGTGCAGAGCAGTGAGAGAAGTGCTGCCATAAAGAGCAATATCAGAAGCTCAAAGCCGAGCGAGGCAAAAAAGTATCCGAGATCCGCTAAGGTGAATGCGGTCGCCTGATAGTCAAAGAATATCAGACTTACGCCGAGCGTGATAAATGCGCTGAGCATGATCACACACACGAGCACCGAGGAGCAGACGATAAAGGTAGAAAGGAATATCTGCGAGCGCGATTTTCCCGATATGATCTTGTTGCGCACCGTGCCGTAGGAGAAATCCTTATAAAGAACTATCGCAAGCAATATAGGCGCGATAAAGCCCATATTGTTGGTCATTGAAAAGCTTTGGAAAAATAGTCCCTTCGCGCTTACGAGGGAGGAGAGCATGGGCTCATCGGAGACGTCTATTACCGAGAAAACAAGAGCAAAGGTGAGAGGGGTGATGAGCGCAAATACCACCGCAAGAATGGCGAGGACGAGCAGAAGCTTATCCTTAAGCACACGCTTAAGATCGGCTTTTATAAGTTCACTCATGGTGCTTACCTCCTATCAGCGAAAGATAGTATTCCTCAAAGCTTACCTGATTGCAGTTGACGCTCAGCAGAGTTATGTTCTCATCTAATACCGTCTTTAAAACGGCGTTGAGATCGATATCTCCGAGGATCTTTACTCCGCAGGGGGTATCCTTAACGGTATGCTCCGGGAAGGCGCGGCAGATACATTCCTTAAGTGCGGCAGGGTCTGTGGCGTCAAGCATGGTGGTCTTTTCGCACTCTCTGCGAAGGTCCTCGGCACTTATTTCTTTTATCAGTCTTCCCTTTGAGATTATTCCGTACTTAGTGGCAACTAACGAAAGCTCTGTGAGTATATGCGAGGAGATGAGGAAGGTGATGCCGCGGCGGTTAAGGCGAAGTATCAGCTCTCTGATCTCCACGATGCCTGCGGGATCAAGCCCGTTCATAGGCTCGTCGAGTATAATAAATTCGGGATCTCCGAGCAGAACCATAGCTATACCGAGGCGCTGGCGCATACCGAGAGAGAAATTGCCTGCCGCTTTCTTATCCGAGTAGAGTTCTTCAAGACCCACATCGGCAAGAACGGGAAGTATCCTGCTCTCGTCCTTTTTCAAAAGCAGGCATTGCTGCTTAAGATTGTCATACGCCGACATATTAAGGTATATCGAGGGGGATTCAACTATAGCACCGATGCGAGCACGCGCCTTGCCGATATCGGCGGCGGTGTTTTCTACACCAAAGAGGCTGAATCTGCCAGAGTGCGGAAAGATAAGACCTGTGATAAGGCGGATAACGGTGGTCTTTCCCGAGCCGTTCTCTCCCACGAATCCGTAAATATCGCCGCGCTCAATGTGCATATCAACGCCATCTACAGCCATAAAATTTTTGTATTTCTTTTTCAATTGACAGGTAGTGAGGATATTCTCCATAAAGATCACTCCTTTCTAACTTTGTTATCTACATTATATCAAACATGAAAGAAAATATCAAGGGTAATTTGAAAAAAGTAGCGAAGTGTGGGATATAGGCGTGGTTTTATCTTAACGTAGCATCTGTAGGGGATGATATTATTCTTCCGCTTTCCATAAATTAAATCTATATCTCCTTTAGCAAGTCATCCTGAGCGAGCGAAGCGAGTCGAACTTTTGGGAGGGGGAGCGGTAATATAGCGAACCCGAGCAAAAGCGAAAATTGTCAAGACAATTTTCGG
>CALCTA010000099.1 GCA_937893945.1 uncultured Clostridia bacterium
AGGGGTATGGGCTTTGCCCGAAGCATTTGTAATACAAATGCGAAACTGGCGATAAAGCAGAACGATAAATAAGAATTTGATGAGGTGAGAATATGGCTATGTGGAATCCATGGCGAGGTTGTAGAAAATATAGTGAAGGTTGTCTGCATTGCTATATACATAAAGGCGATGCAAAAAGAGGTGTTAATACAAACGACATTGTAAAAACAAAAGATTTTTGCAAACCTATTGAGAAGTTGAAAAACGGAAACTACAAAATGAAAGCAGGGATAGTTTATCTTTGCTTTTCAACAGATTTTCTGATAGAAGAAGCAGACGTATGGCGCAAAGAATGCTGGGATATGATAAAAGAGCGACAAGATTGTACTTTTCTTTTTCTGACTAAACGGATAGACAGATTTGCAGATTGTGTTCCTGCCGATTGGGGCAACGGATATGAAAATGTTGTTGTGTGCTGTACTGTTGAAAACCAAAAAAATGCAGATAAAAGATTGTCGTTATTTGAATCACTTCCTATAAAGCACAAATGCATTACTGCACAACCGTTGCTTGAAAAAATACATATTGAACCGTATCTTGATGATGTTGAACTTGTAGTTGTGGGTGGAGAATCAGATAAATTTGCAAGACCTTTTGATTATGCATGGGCATTAGATATTCGTGAACAATGTATCAGAAAAAATGTTTCTTTTGAATTCAGACAATGCGGAACTCACTTTATTAAGGACGGTAAAGAATATAAATTACAGACAAAAGACCTGTGTAGTCAAGCAAGAAAAGCAGGAATAGATTTTATAGCAGACAGATAAATTCCAATTTATCGAACAGAACAAACAATCCCCGACAGACTGTAAAAATCTGTCGGGGCTAATTATTTGTTTACTGCGGAGCTTTTTTTATCCGTAGGGGAGACCTGCGGTCTCCCGCGGGCGAACGCAGTTCGCCCCTACCGTGTATTAGTGAAAGATTTTGCGATTTTCCCGCTAATTTTGCACGCCCTTGGCTACGATTTTTGCTTTAAAGTACAAATTCCATAAAATAATGCTCGTTGCAGTGTATCTGTCCGTTGAGCAATATCTTCTTGGTGGCGGCTGTTGTAAAGCCGTTTTTCTTGTAGAGATGCGTCGCGTGAAGATTGCGAGTTGTGGTGTTGAGCCTTATGGCGATACACCCCTTTTCTTTTGCAAGAGCTTTGGCAAAATCAACTATCGCCGAGCCGACTCCGCTCCCCGAACGTTTTGGGGCGACACAGAGCGTATGTATCACCAATGCGCCGCCGACACCCGCATCTACTCCCCAGGATACGCTTCGGTATTCGGGCGGCTGATGGGTATCGAGTATTACAGAGGCGAGAATAGCGCCGTTTTCCTCGAAAACGTAGAGCGAGCCGTTCTTTACGCCGAGCCTTGCGGTATCGGCGGTAGGGTAGATACCCTTTTGCCAGCTTGTGTATTTTATTCGGGAGTCCTCGTAGTCGATAGCCTCGTTATAAAGCTCGGCTACGGGGATTATGTCTTCTTGGGTTGCTTTTCTTATCATATCAGATGAAGGGAGATTATTTTTTGAAATTGAGAACTATGTTTTCGTAGGAAAGACCGTACTTGTCCGCAATATCACGCGCGTAGCTCTTTCCGTCAGGCTTCATTCTTACTATCTTGAAGGAGCGCTTGCCCGATTCGATGCCCGCAACGAGCGAGTCGATGGTAGTACCGCCGTCGGGAGCGGTGCGAGCGTTTATGTTATCTATCTCAGCCGCAAGCTCGTGCAGGTGAGTAGAGAAGAGACAGCGGCAACCGATGCGGCTAAAGCCCGCAAGCACCTCTGCGGCTATGTAAGAAGCCTCGTAAGAGCCTGTTGAGGAGAGAGACTCGTCAAGAAGCACGAAGCTTTCAGATGTTACTTCCTCGAAGATGTCGCGCAGACGCGCACATTCCTCGCCAAGACGTCCCTTGTCGATAGTATCGTCAGCGCCCGTGGGGAAGTGGGTAAAGATGCCGTCGGCTATGGTTATCTGCGCGTCCTTTGCGGGAACGAACATACCAAGCTGAAGCATTACCTGAGCAAGACCGACGGCGCAGGTGATTACCGATTTACCGCCTCTGTTAGGACCTGTAAGCACGAATATCATAGCTCTTTCGTCAAACTCGATATCGTTGGTGATTATCTCATCGTCAACCTTGAGGGCAACACAAGGATTGTAAAGCTCGTGAGCGATAAATACCTTTCTGTCGGTGCATATCTCGGGACGGCAGAGATAAAGTCCCTTCTTCTTAAGAACTCTGAGGAGAGTAGTAGCCTTGACTAAGAATTCTATCTCGGGCATGAGGTTGAGCAGGAAGTCGGTGTTCTCAAGCACGAAGCTCTGAACTATCTTCTTCCAGGAGCGAAGCGACTGCTTGTAAACGTCGTTGATAGCCGAGTTGAAGGCAAGCGCGAGAGCGGTCTTCTGATTTTCGGACTGCTTCTTGCCAAAGGGAACGAGATTTGCGATACAGGTGTACTCGTCATCCTTGAAGTTCAGGCGAAGTATCTTCTCAATAACGTCTCCCGAACGGAAGGGCTGGGGATTGATAGACAGAACGCCTGCACTTGAGGGGCGGAGCTGAGCGTCAAGATTTACGCCTATGGTAACGCTCTTGATATCGCGCACTCTGTTAGTAAGCTCGGCAAGCTTTGCGTTAAGCTCGGAATAGTATTCGCTGTTTACAAGGTCATCAATACGCTTTGAGAGAAGCTTGAACGCCTCGCTGTTCACCTTGTCCTTGATCTCTGCAAAGCCCGAGTGAAGAATGGTGATGCTCGAGATATAAAGCTCGATCTCGGTGATGCTTTCAAGATAGGACTCAGCCTCGCCCGTATCTGCCTCAAGTCTGCGAAGCTCCATAATATCGGTGAGCACGGGCATGAGCTTGTTGAGCGTTACGGATATTTCGGGGAAGTTGAGCATATCGTCAAACACCGACATTCTGTGAGCGATGACCTTGGGATCGCGTGTGAAATACTCGTCAAGGTCGCTGTTCTTAAGGTTAAATACCTCAAGAAGTCCAAGCTCCTCAAGAACGAACATATCTATATTGGGAGAGTCCTCGCCGCGATAGTGGCGGTTCTGAGTCTCCTCGTCGGGATAAATAAGACTGAACTTGGAAAGGTCAAGCTCCATAAGCTGCTTTTCTGTTTTTTCCATATGGACATCCTTTCATGCTTTAGTAGTTTGTGTTTTAGCTTCAACGGAAAACGAAGTAATAAACTGCGTAGGCAACTGCCGCCTGAGCTATCATTATAAGCGGAATACCGAGCATAAACTTTACGTGCTTGGTCTTATGTCTTATAATAAGCATAGTTACGAACATCGCGACCGAGCCGCCCAGAGCCGAGAAAAGCAGTAATACTGCCTCGGGAATACGCAACTCAACGCGGTTCTTCTTGGATATGACCTTGTCGTAAACGCATATGATGATCGATATAAGCGAAATGACAGCGAGATAAGCGAGGGCTATTATAGTGATGGTCTCATCCATAACAATTTCTCCTATAAATTATTTCTTTGCGGGAAAGCTATCCTTAAGACCGACCACGCGGTTAAAGGTGTTTTCGTGCTTAGTATCCTTGCAGTAGTATCCGTCGCGAACGAACTGGAACTTCTCGCCTGCCTTTGCGTCGTAAAGCGAGGGTTCTATCTTAGCGCCCGAGACAACAGTCAGCGAATCGGGATTGAGATAATCGTTGTAGGTCTTATCCTCGGGAATAGCGTTTACGTTCTCAATAGTGAAGAGACGGTCGTAGAGCATAAGAGTGGTATCCTTGGCGTACTTTGCGGAGAGCCAATGGATAGTACCCTTTATCTTTCTTCCGTCAACGGGATTGCCGTTTCTTGTCTCAAGATCTGCGGTCGCGTGTATCTCGACGACCTTGCCGTCCGCATCCTTAACTATCTCGCCGCACTTGATTATATACGCGCCCATAAGTCTTACCTCGCCCTCGGGCTTGAGGCGGAAGAACTTTGGGGGCGGTACTTCTGCAAAGTCAGAAGCGTCTATATATATCTCGCGAGTAAAGGGGAGGGGACGTGTGCCAAGCTCGGGCTTCTGAGGGTGATTGGGAAGATCAAATGTCTCCTCTTTATCCTCGGGATAGTTGTCGATAACTACCTTGATAGGATGCTCGATAGCAATTCTTCTGGGCGCGGTCTCGTTAAGCTCCTCGCGTATAGAATGCTCAAGCATGCTTATATCAACAAGGCTGTTAGCCTTGGATATACCTGCCGCGCGAACGAAATTGAAAATAGATTCTGGAGTGTAGCCACGCCTGCGGAGAGCGCAAATGGTGGGAAGTCTCGGGTCGTCCCATCCGTCTACCATGTTGTTCTCAACGAGGTAGCGGAGATATCTCTTGGACATTACGGTGTTCGTAACGTTGAGACGCGCGAACTCTCTCTGCTTGGGCTCGGGATCAAAGATGCCGATATTGTTTATTACCCACTCATAGAGAGGTCTGTGGTTTTCAAACTCGAGAGAGCAGAGTGAATAAGTGATGCCCTCAAGCGCGTCCTGAATGGGATGAGCATAGTCGTACAACGGATAAATGCACCACTTGTCTCCCTGGCGGTGATGAGATGTGTGAACTATTCTGTATATGGCGGGGTCTCTCATATTGATGTTGGGGCTTGCCATATCTATCTTTGCGCGGAGCGTTCTCGTTCCGTCTGCAAACTCGCCAGCTCTCATTCTGCGGAAGAGATCAAGGTTTTCCTCAACACTTCTGTTGCGGTAGGGACTTTCCTTGCCGGGCTCTGTCAGAGTGCCTCTGTACTCCTTCATCTCGTCAGCAGAGAGGTCGCACACGTATGCCTTACCGTCCATAATTAGCTTTTCAGCATACTCGTAGCACTTGTCAAAGTAGTCCGAGCCGTAGAAGATACCGCCGCTGGGCGTAGCACCAAGCCAGGTGAGATCCTCAAGTATAGAATCAACGTACTCGGTGTCCTCTTTGGCGGGGTTGGTGTCGTCATAGCGAAGATTGAAAAGTCCGCCGTATTTCTTTGCGGTCTCGTAGTTTATAAGGATAGCCTTTGCCGAGCCGATATGGAGATAGCCGTTAGGCTCGGGGGGAAAACGTGTGTGTATCTTTGTGTCAGGTCTTTCCTTAAGGTCTGCATCAATTATGTCGTGTATAAAATTATTTGCTATTTCTTCCATTGCTTTGTCCTCATAGATCTATTCTTTGGATTTGTTTAAAGCGAGCTTATCATACGTTCAATTCTTTGTGTAACTCTCTCTTTGCCGAGTATCTGCATTACAGAGTACATATCGGGGGAATTGAGCTTGCCCGTAACGGCTACGCGGATGAACATGCTGATGTCGGCGATGTTGCCCTTGAAAGCGGTGGGATCAGCCTTGTATTCCTTCATATTGGGGGTGTAGCCGAGCGCCTCACCGACAGCCTTTATCTTATCGAACCATACGTTCGAATCGTCGGATACGTCAAAGCTCTTAAGGAAGCCCTCAAGAGTTGCCTTGATGTCGGCTCTGTCGTACTTCTCGTCATAGGAATCCTCAAGTGCGAAAAGCTCATCGTAGAAGAATCCCATATAGCTCTTGGCGTCTGCCCAGGTAGCAAGGTCCTTTCTCGGCTTCTTGCCGCCTCTGCCGATAGCGAATATCTGCTTTGCAAACTCTCTGTCAGAAGCGAGAAGCTTACCGAAATCCTCGTCAAACTTAAGCGCCCAAGAGGTAACCTTGTCGGTAACGTCGTCGGCGGACATGGTCGAGATAACGTTCTTGGAAACGTCGTTGAGCTTGTTGAAGTCAAAGAGGCAGCCAGAGCAGGACATCTTCTTGATGTTGAAGGGGAAGTCCTTGTAGCTCTTGTCGGGGTTCTGCATTCTCCACTCCTCGTAGTTGGAATTGAGAAGAGTCATAACGTACTCGCAAACTGCCTCAGGGCAGTAGCCAAGACGTGTGTAATCGTCCATATTTGCGCCCATATCGCGCTTGGAGAGCTTCTTCTTGTTGCCGTTCTCGTCAAGTCGCATTATCTGAGCTATGTGCATATACTTAGGCGTTTTAAAGCCGAGGTATCTGAAAAGCTGAAGATGCTTTGCAAGGCTCGGGAGCCACTCCTCACCGCGAATTACGTGGGTAGTGCCCATAAGATGATCGTCAACCGCGTGAGCGAAGTGGTAGGTAGGAATTCCGTCGGACTTGAGAAGAACGAAGTCCTCGTCGTTCTCGGGGATCTCCATATTGCCCTTGACAAGATCGGTGAACTTGATCTTTCTCTCGGGATCTCCGTCTGCGAGGATACGAAGCACGAAGGGATTGCCCTTTGCGAGATTTTCCTCAACCTCTTCCATGGTTATCTGTCTGCGGGCGAGCATCTCTGCGCGTCTTGCTTCAGCCTCTGCCTGCCAGTCGGTGTTCTTTATTTCAGCCTTCTTGTCAATGCTGTGAAGCTCCTCAAGCTCCTCCTCGGTGGTAAAGCAGGGATAAGCCTTGCCCTCACGGACGAGCTGCTTTGCGTAGGTCTGATATATATTAGCGCGAAGGCTCTGCTTGTAGGGTCCGTAAATTCCCTTGTCGCAAATACAGCCG
>CALCTA010000100.1 GCA_937893945.1 uncultured Clostridia bacterium
TTGGGCTGCTCGGTATAATACTTAGCTCTCTTGCGCTTCTTTACGGTTTGAACTATCGTAAGAAGAATGATAGCCGCGAGTATTATTCCGCAACAGATGTAGATGCCGTTGCCGATAGTATTTTCTACCTTAAGATCCTCCCAAAGATCATTGAGAAGAACGAGTCTCTCGGGTGAGAGATTGAGGTATGCCTGAGAGCGAACAGAGCTCGCCTTTTCTCCGTAGAGTATCTCAAGCGCGTCGGGGTGGACTTCTGTCATCACCTCGATATATTCCTCGTTTTCAAGCACTGTAGTAAGCGGAGAAGCGTAATAGGTATATTCCGCATTCGCTACAGCGATCTCCTCCTCGCACATAAAGTTTATGTACTCGTGGGCAAGGTCGGGATTCTTCGAATCCTTGGGAATGCACATAGCGTCTATATAAGAGTTCGTTCCCTCAGTGGGATAGTAGAACGCGAGGTCGTCGTTATCCTCGTACATTGCGAAGAAGTCGCCCGCGTAATATGCGGCGATCGCCGCCGAGCCGCTGGACATCTTGTTGAATATCTCGTCCATAACGTATCCCTGAACAAGATCCTTCTGCTCGATAAGAAGATCTCTCGCCTCGGTCCATTGCTCCTCGGTCGCCTCGTTTACGTCGTATCCCTTCCAATACATAGCCGTACCGAATGCGTCTCGGCTGTTGTTGAACTGAAGGATGTCTCTCGTATAATTATCGTTCCACATCAGGCTCCAGCTCTCAAGAGCGGCGTCCTCCTCGGAAACTATAGAGCTGTTGTAGATAACGCCTATCATTCCGTAGAAGTAGGGAATAGAGTAGGTGTTGTCGGAATCGTCCTCGTAATATACGTTCTCACCCTTGAATTTCTCGTCAATATACTGATAGTTCGGTATCTTGGAGAGGTCGAGGGGAAGAAGCATATCCTCATTGACCATACGCTGGATCATATAGTCCGAGGGGATGATAACGTCGTAGGAAGCCGAGCCGCTCTCAATTTTGGCGTACATACTCTCGTTACTTGAGAAGGTGGAGTAATTTACAGCAACTCGCTTGCCTGTCTTCTTGTAGTAGTATTCCTCGAATTCCTTGTTGGTGTCAAGAGTGTCCTCAGAGCCGTCGGAGATATACTCGCCCCAGTTGTAAACGTAGAGCGTGGTTACCTCCTCGCTCTCGCAAGACGAAAGAGAGAGACAGAGGGGAAGAAGCATAACGGCAATGATCGTAAGAATTAAAGCTCTTTTCATTTTGCTGCTGCTCCTTTCACACGTCTATGCTTTCTCGGACGGTCCTTTTTTCTTGAACCTGCGAGATTTACGGCGATAAGAAGAACGAGAATGGTGAGAATTATCAGCGTACACAGAGCGTACATGCTGAATTTTACCTCGTGAGCCGTCTGATTGTAGATATAAAGGGGAAGTGTTTTGAAATCGGGGGAGCTTACGAAATGGCTGATGACGAAGTCGTCAAGAGAGAGCGTAAAGCTCATCATAAGTCCCGAGATGATACCGGGCATTATCGCAGGGACTTCAATTTTAAAGAAGGTCTGCGTAGGTGTACATCCAAGGTCGAGCGCCGCCTCGATAAGATGCTTGTCCATCTGCTTGAACTTGGGCAGAATGGAGAGGATAACGTAGGGCAGGTTGAAGGTGGTATGCGCTATAAGCATAGTCCAGAAGCCAAGCACGTTGTTGAGCTTGAACATAAGTGCCGCGCCTACGAAAAGAAGCATCATAGAAACACCCGTAACGATATCGGGGTTCATCATAGGGATATTAGTAACCGACTTCATTACAGTCTGGTAGTACTTATTCTTGGAGTGCGCTATACTAAAGGACGCAAGCGTTCCGAGAATAGTTGCAAGTGCTGATGAGGATGCCGCAAGAATGAGAGAATTCTTGAGCGCCTCGATAGCCTCTCCGCTTCTGAAAAGATCCTTGTACCAATAAAGCGTAAATCCCGAAAAGCTGCTGAGATTTCCCGACTCGTTGAACGAAAAGAGTATTACAACGAGTATAGGGGCGTAGAGAAGGGCAAAAATGATGAAAATGTAAGCTCTTGAGAGGAATTTCATACTATTATCGCCTCCTCGTTATCAGAGAACTTATTCATTATCGCAAGAGAGATAAGAATAAGTATCATCATTACTAAGGAAATAGCCGCTCCGGTATGATAGGTAACTTGGTTCTGGAACTGACGCTCAATAGTATCTCCGATAAGGTCGAACGAGCCTCCGCCGAGCTTCTGAGAAATATAGAATGTGCTGATAGAGGGAACGAAGACCATAGTAACCCCCGAGACTACACCTGGGGTAGTAAGGGGGAGAATTACCTTGAAGAGCGTTTGAATGCTGTTACATCCAAGGTCTGCCGATGCCTCGAGATATCGCTTGTCTATCTTGATAAGCGAAGTGTATATCGGAAGCACCATATAAGGCAGAAAGTCGTATATCATACCGAGAATTACCGCGCCATCCGTACCAATGAAGGTAAGCTTGGGTAGGCCGAGATTTACAAGGAATGTACTTACAAGTCCGCCGTTGTCAAGAAGCGCCATAAGCGAATAGGTTCTTATAAGAAGGCTTATCCACATAGGCAGCATAAGCAGGACCATAAGTATGCTTCTTGTTCTCTCAGAGGTGCGGGACATGCAGTATGCGAGAGGGTATCCTATAAGGAGACACACGGTAGTCGCTATAAGCGAGAAGCCAAGCGACATAACGAAGGTCTCGGAATAGGACGAGAGAGAAAGGATATTCTCAAAGGTAAATGCGCCGTCTCTGTCGGTAAAGGCGAAGTACGCCACAAAGAGAAGAGGCGCAACTATGAAGAGCGCAGACCAGACTATGTAAGGGCTGGACGCCACGCGCTCAAACCATGAACGCTTGCTCTTCATTATTCTTCCTCCTCGGTGATGTCCGAAAGATGCTCCATCTCGTCGGAGAAGGTGGAATAGTCGCCGAACATATCCGAGTACTCGGATTTTTTCATAATATGTATAGCGTCAGGCTCGATATAAAGACCTATAACAGAGTCCACGCCGACAAAGTCAGAGGTCTCAAGCATCCACTTGAAGCCCTTAACGTCAACGATTATCTCGTAATAGTCGCCCTTAAAGGTAACGCCCGTAACCGTTCCGACAAGCATGCCCTTGTCTATCGGCACTACGTCAACGTCCTCGGGACGAACGACTACGTCAACCTGCTCGCCCGTCTCAAAGCCGCTGTCAAGACATTCAAATGTGTGTCCTGCGAACTTTACGGAATAGTCCTTGAGCATAACGCCGTCAAGGATGTTCGATTCACCGATGAAGTCGGCAACGAAAGCGTTGATAGGCTCGTTGTATATATCTGTGGGAGAGCCGATCTGCTGTATCTTTCCGTCTGCCATAACTACGACGACGTCAGACATAGAGAGAGCCTCCTCCTGATCGTGAGTAACGTAAATAAAGGTGATTCCCGTCTTTTTCTGAATATTCTTCAACTCGACCTGCATATCCTTGCGGAGCTTGAGGTCAAGCGCGCCGAGAGGCTCGTCAAGAAGAAGGACCTTAGGCTTGTTTATAAGCGCTCTCGCGATAGCAACGCGCTGCTGCTGACCGCCTGAGAGAAGAGTAACGTTTTTCTTTTCAAAGCCGCGCAAATTAACGAGAGCAAGCATTTCGGAAACGCGCTGGCGTATCTCGGGCTCTTTTACCTTTGCGGTACGCAGACCGAACGCGATATTATCGTAAACGTTGAGATGGGGGAAGAGCGCGTACTTCTGAAATACGGTGTTAACGTGGCGCTTGTGAGGGGGCACGTCGTTTATTCTTACTCCATCAAAATAAACATCGCCCTCGTCAGGTGTTTCAAATCCACCAATGATACGGAGCGTTGTAGTTTTGCCGCAGCCCGAGGGTCCAAGAAGGGTAATGAACTCCTTGTCGCGAATATAGAGGCTTAAGTCGGAGAGAACGGTCTCTCCGTCAAAAGACTTCGAGATGTTTTTTAATTCTACTACTTTCATTCCACATAAAAACTCCCTTTAAAATAATTGTGTGGAGGGGCTCTGGCTCGTCCAAAAACATAAAAAATCCGCGCCCTTGATCCATTGCGATAATTGTAACAGATATTGAATAAAAATGCAATATATTTTTGCAAAAAACTTTGAAAAATCGTGATTATTTTTGAAAAAACGGCAA